>NZ_JBEJZY010000015.1:0-97557 GCF_040256935.1 Photorhabdus viridis | reverse complement strand
AGCGGCGGGACTCGTCGTTTCTGCCCATGGAGGCCAGTGTAAATCCGTCACACAGACGGTTGCGGCCTAGGAAGTGGGAAGCCTCGCCCGACAGGGCGGGGAGCAGTCACAGCGTAGACCTTTCTTGTTTTCGCATGCAGAATATTTCATCAGTGCTTGCAGATTGTTCTGTATTATGAAGAAATATTGTGCATTTAAGGGGGAGGCTGAAATGGTTTAACTTATTGAATCCAAAAAATAGTTTTTTTATTATTTATCTATACAGTTCATTTACAACTATTTTCTGTGATAAACTTGTTTGCGTTTGTTACCTGCTCTGTTTGAGGTGCTTCTGAACACACCATCGCAGCTTTCATTACCTTTATATCTTCCCGATGATGAAACTTTTGCCAGTTTCTTTCCGGGGGAAAACGCCACCCTGTTAGCTGCAATCAAATTGGCCATTAATCAGCCGCATGGCAGCTATATTTATTTTTGGTCCCGCGATAGTGGGGGACGAAGTCATTTGTTGCATGCCGCATGTGCTGAATTGTCCCTGAAAGATGAAGCTGTGGGCTATGTTCCGCTGGATAAACGTGCCTATTTTATCCCGGAGGTGCTTGATGGCATGGAACACTTATCACTGGTTTGTATCGATAATATCGAATGTATTGCTGGTGATGAAGAGTGGGAAATGGCGATTTTCAATCTTTATAATCGCATTCTGGAAATCGGTCGCACTTGTTTGCTTATCAGTGGCGATCGTCCACCTCGTCAGATTGATCTTAGGTTACCTGATTTGGCTTCCCGTCTGGATTGGGGGCAAATTTATAAATTACAACCGCTTTCCGATGATGAGAAATTACAGGCTTTGCAACTGCGGGCAAAATTACGTGGGTTTGAGTTGCCGGAAGATGTGGGGCGTTTCTTACTGAAAAGATTAGATAGAGAAATGCGGACGCTGTTTATGACTTTGAATCAGTTAGATCATGCTTCGATCGTTGCCCAGCGTAAGCTGACGATTCCATTTGTGAAGGATATTCTGCATCTGTGACGATGATGGTGGTTTCACCATCATCATATCTACCGAATTACTACCGGATTAGCCAAGAATATCTTTTACTTGTTCCGGTGGGCGCCCAAGCTTGGCTTTATCACCACAAACGACAATAGGGCGCTCAATCAGTTTAGGATTGGCAACCATTACTTTCAGTAGATCGTGTTGAGTCAGTTTTTCATCGGCCAGATTCAACTCTTTGTATAGATCTTCTTTTGTTCTCATCAACTGGCGCGCATCATGAAAATCAAGCTGTTTTAACAGAACAGATAATTGCTCCACCGTGGGAGGGACCTCCAGATAGAGAATAATCTGCGGCTTAATGCCTTGCTCTTCAATAAGAGCCAACGTTTCACGGCTTTTGGAGCAGCGGGGGTTATGATAAATGATTACCTGGTGCATGAAAGTTCCTTAACGTTTGTATTGATTGTAACGCTGTTGTAGTTGGCGTAACTGGTCGATACGGGCATCATAACGTTCTTGATCATAACTGCCTAATTTTACCAGTGCGCTGGCGCTGCTGAGGTATTTAATGGCATTGCCAAACTGACCACGAAGTGCCATTTCTTCAGCATACGCCGATAATTCTTCATGGCGTTTTCCTTGTTGGGCGGCGGCTTCCCTCATCAGGTGCCAACCGTTTGGGTCATCAGGATTATTGAACGTATAACGGTAGAGCAGCTTGGTAGCCTGCTGGTATTGCTTTGCGCGAATGAGCGCGTTTGCCAGATTAATTTGTAAGACCAAATTGTCTTTTTGTTTCTGTAAGGCGTTCTGTAATCGGGTGATAGCCTGATCTGTTCGGTTCTGTTCAATATCAATATCGGTCATCGTGTCAATAAACCAGAGGTTATTTGGTTGTTTTGCTAATAATGCTTCCAGAATAACCCGTGCTTCAGCATATTTTTTATCCTGAGAAAGTAAGATTGCTTGTCCATAAGCGGCGGCAAGTTGCTCTTTAGCTGTGCCCTTACGGTAATTTTCCAAAATTTGCTCCAGATAGCCGCGTTGCTCCGTAGTATACATTCCCATAATACGGACTCTGGCGAACAGAAAATCTTGAGATTGTGGAACACGCTTGGCGGGATATTGGTTAGCACGGTTACGGGCATCAGCAAGGCGGCTGTCAGGTAATGGGTGAGTCAGCAACATCTCTGGTGGTTTAGAACTGTAACGGGTCTTATCTGCCAGGATTTGCATAAAGTCCGGCATGCCTTGGGGATCAAAACCCGCTTTGCGTAGCGTCTGCATGCCAATGCGGTCAGCTTCCTGCTCATTGGATTGAGTAAAGCTGATCATACCTTGTTGTATACCGGCAAGCGTTCCGCTGAGTGCTGCCATTCCCGCTTGTGGGTTAGCCATCATCAACAGGATAGAACCTAGCGTACTTGCCCAAGCCAGCGGCGCGGCGCGTTGTTGATCTTCCATCATTCGTGCCAGATGGCGCTGAGTAACGTGGGAAATTTCGTGAGCTATAACGGATGCAAGTTCACTTTCATTACGGCTATAACGAAAAAGGGCGGCATGGAGTACGACGTTACCACCAAAGAAAGCGTAAGCGTTGATATTCGGGTTATTGATCAGATAAAAATGAAAAGGTGTTTTAACTGAATCTGCATTAGCCGCCAACCGTTGTCCAAGAGTGTTGATATATTGCGTCAATAATGGGTCATAAATCAGCGGAGCGTTGTCACGCATCTGGCGGACGTAAAAATCGCCCATTGCCAGTTCCTGATTGATGCTCAGGGTTGAACCTGCCGTGGTACCTATATCCGGCAATGAATCTTCAATAGAGGCGCTGAGAACAGAGGGACTTACTAGCAATAATGTACTGATCAATATTGCTGTCAGGGATTGTTTAAACATTATTTTCATAAAACAAAAATGCTCTCATTTAGCCATCGTTTTAGATAATGCGTGTATGATAAACAAGGGTACCTTAAAATTAACCAATTAGTACAATTTTTAATAAAAATAGAAACATGAATATTGCTATCAAGGAGCCTGGTCAATGCTGGATATGATTATACAGTGGTATCGCCGTCGGTTTACTGATCCGCAAGTTATTGCGTTGTTTTTCATCCTCCTGGCAGGGTTTTGTATTATTTATTTTTTACATGGCATTTTGACGCCATTACTGGTGGCGATTGTTCTCGCTTATTTATTGGAATGGCCAACCGCCCAACTGGAGAAGCTGGGATGTTCGCGGACAGTGGCTGTTTGTATTGTGCTGATTATTTTTTCCGGGATCAGCTTGCTGGTTATTCTGATTGTGGCGCCAACGGCATGGCAGCAAGGAATTAATCTGTTGTCGGATATGCCTAATATGCTTAACCGGTTTAATGAATATTCCCAAACATTACCGACCCGTTATCCGGCTTTGGTTGATGCCGGAATCATTGATATGATGGCCGAAAATTTGCGCAGTAAGATTTCAACCGCTGGGGAATCTGTGGTGAAGTTTTCGGTAGCTTCATTGATTGGTTTGCTGACATTGGCTATCTATCTGATTCTTGTGCCACTAATGGCCTTTTTCCTGCTGAAAGATAAAAACCAGATGCTGCAAGCATTACAACGGGTTTTGCCACGTAACCGCATTTTGGCCGGGCAGGTATGGCGCGAGATGAATCAGCAAATCACTAACTATATTCGTGGTAAAGTGACGGAAATGGTGATTGTTGGTATCTGTACCTACGCTATATTCGCATTTCTTAGGTTAGATTATTCGTTGCTGCTTGCTGTTCTGGTTGGGCTGTCAGTTTTAATTCCTTATGTGGGAGCGGTGATTGTCACCATCCCTGTTGTATTGGTTGCTTTATTTCAATGGGGCATCGGGACAGATTTCTGGACCTTGGTTATTGCTTATTTGGTTGTTCAGGGTCTGGATGGCAATTTACTAGTGCCGATTTTGTTCTCTGAAGCGGTAAATTTGCATCCGCTGGTGATTATTCTTTCTGTGATTACTTTTGGCGGCTTATGGGGATTTTGGGGCATATTCTTTGCTATTCCGCTGGCGACGCTGATTAAAGCCGTTATTTGTGCATGGCCGGAGGAGATGGTTATAACAGAAGACGATGAAATAAAAGAATAAATCTATTTTAAATATGAAAGTGGACGTTGTATTTATCTCTGAGTTAATGTCGGTTATTCGTTATTAGGGCAAGTGCGGGATAGAAATCTTCCCTTGTACTTGCCCTTGGTATCTTGAGTTGTTGAATGAGTACGATTAATTTTTTAGCGGTTTTTTATTAAAGATGTTGTTTCAGATAATCCACCACGATCTGATGGTGATCACTGGTCTTAAATTTATCAAAAACATGCTCAATATTACCTTTGGCATCAATCAGAAAACTGATACGGTGGATACCATCATAGGTTTTCCCCATAAACTGCTTCTTACCCCAGGCGCCAAATTGCTCAGCAATTTGATGATCCTCATCGGACAACAATGTGAAGTTCAGCATTTCTTTCTCCACAAAGCGTGACAGTTTACTTGGGTTATCAGTACTGATACCCAGCACCTCAACACCTAACTCCTTTAATGTATCCATTTCATCGCGCAGACCACAGGCTTGTACAGTACAACCAGGAGTCATTGCCTTAGGGTAAAAATAAACTAAAACACGCTGACCTTCGAAATCAGACAAGTTGATTGTTTCTCCATCTTGGTCAGGAAGGCTGAATTGAGGGGCCTTATCACCGGCTTTCAATGGGCTCATCACGTATTCTCCGTTTAATCTTTCTGCTAAAGTGGTTCAAGAATACTAATACTGCCTTGTGCATTTAGATCTGTACATAGCTTATTAAACGCTTGCTTAATAATTATGCCGTCATCATCTAATAGACTGTGAGCGGTAATCTGAATTTGTAGCCGGGCAGGGATATTATCTTCTGGTGACTGTGTTTTTGATACCAGTTCAGCGATATTAAAATCCTGCGTGGTAAACAGATTGGTAAACTGCTCAACAATACCGGGTGAATCATCAACATCAACCTTAACGGAAACCGTGGAAGGAAATGTTGTATGATCATCGCATCTTGTGCGTTTCATGACGAGAAGAAGATCCAGCTCGGCCCCTTTCTGTGGCAGCGAAGATTCAATCATGGTGATAGCGTTCCAGCTACCGGAAAGCAGCATAATGAAGGTGAATTCCTCACCAAACATCGCTAAGCGGCTGTCTTCAATGTTACAACCATATTCACTCACAAGACGAGTGATCGTGTTGACGATACCAGGACGGTCAGCACCTAAAGCGGTTATAACGAGAAAATGTTGTTCTGATTGTGGCAAAGTCACTTTTCCTTCTCTGCTGTAGTTTATTTAAGGTAAACACAAAAAGGGTATACTGCCAAGGTCAATTGTATCAAAGTTGCTCTATTGTTCTCATTCCTTACCTTTGAATTTCAATAAATTACTTTGATTATCACTTCTTTTTAATGGAGGTTATCCGGTATTAACAAAATTCATTGAAATCCTGTGTTAAATAGTTTCCTTCTGTATGACTAGAAAGTACCATTGAACTCTTGTTTGTATAGGGGGGTATGTAATGTCTAGCGGGAGCTTTGAATTTACAGGCAGTATTGTTGCGCTGGTAACACCAATGGATGCGAATGGTCATGTTGATAAGACCAGTTTGAAAAAGTTAATTGATTACCATGTTGCCAGTGGTACATCAGCGATCGTTTCAGTGGGAACAACCGGAGAGTCTGCCACACTAAGTCACGATGAGCACGGTGATGTTGTTTTGACAACGTTGGAGCTGGCCGACGGACGTATTCCGGTCATCGCCGGAACAGGCGCCAATGCGACTGCTGAGGCAATATCTCTGACAAAACGTTTTGAAAACAGTGGTGTTGTTGGTTGCCTGACGGTAACGCCTTATTATAATAAGCCATCGCAGGAAGGTTTATATCAGCATTTTAAAACGATCGCTGAAAATACTGATTTGCCGCAAATTCTGTATAATGTGCCCTCCCGTACAGGGTGTGATCTGTTGCCGCCAACTGTAGCCCGTTTGGCGAAGATTAAAAATATTGTCGCAATTAAAGAAGCTACAGGGAACTTAAGTCGTGTTAGTCAAATCCAAGAGTTAGTTAATGATGATAGCTTCATCTTGTTGAGTGGTGATGATGCAAGTGGGTTGGATTTTATCCAGCTGGGTGGTAAAGGGGTAATTTCTGTTACTGCAAACATTGCGGCTGCTGAAGTGGCTGAATTTTGTAAGTTGGCGTTGAGCGGCCAGTTTGCCGAAGCGCGTAAACTGAATAACCGCCTGATGGATTTACACCATCAACTATTTATTGAACCTAACCCAATTCCAGTCAAATGGGTATGTTACAAACTGGGGCTGATTGCTGATGACACGCTGCGTCTGCCGATGACGCCATTGACAGATGCAGGAAAAGTCTCAGTTGAAAAAGCCTTGAGAACGGCCGGATTACTGTAAAATTTAGGGAATTTTAATGGCAATATTGTTGCAAAAATCAAAGGTGATGAAGGCTGCTGGCATGTCACTGGTAGTGTTATTGGCAGCGTGTTCTGGTGACCAAAGTTATAAGCGTCAGATCAATGATGATGACACGTATCTTGAAACACCTCCTCTGAAAGCGCTGAATGTTCCTGCGGGTATGATATTGCCATTACAAAATGGTGAATATGATATTCTACCAACAGTATCAAAAGGACAGGTTGGCAAAGGGCTTGATATTCGCCCGCCATCGCAGGCATTGACTCTGTTGAGTGGCACCCGTGCTGAAAATAGTGTGAAGAGCAGTAAGTTGCTGCTTGAAAACACACCTGAGAATAGCAATCTGTGGTCACAGATTAATAATGTTCTGCTGAAAAAAGGTTACCAAGTTAGCCGGCGCGATGATGCTGGTCAGACATTGACAACCGACTGGATTAAGTGGCCGCGTGCAGATGAAAACGTTCCGTATCAGATTCGCTATCGTATCAGTATTGCACACCAGAGTTATCAGATTGAATTATCAGTGACCAATGAAGGACTGAGACAAGGTGAGCAACTAATAACTGATCCTATCGAAATCCAACGTTATAACGCACTGATGCTCAATGAATTGGTCGAAGGTGTAAACCAGCAGCGTGAACGGATTAGCGATAATACGGCAGCCCGCAATTTGGGGCCATTAGATGTACAGAGCGGCGGTGATACTTCTGGGTTGCCTCAGATGATTGTTCGTGCGCCATATAATATCGTCTGGGATAGGTTGCCGGCAGCGCTGGAAAAAGCGGGTATGAAAGTGGGTAGCCGCAGCCGTTCGACAGGTTCTATCGCTGTAATTTATAAAGGTCTTAGCGCATCGGACTGGAAATCAATGGGGGTTAATGAACCTTCCATCAGCGAAGGTGATTACAAATTACAGGTTGGTGATTTGAATAACCGAAGTAGCTTGCAGTTTATTAGCGATAAAGGTAAGCCGTTGACCCAAGCACAAAATGATGAGCTGGTTGCAGCATTGAAAGCCGCTTTCAGCCAGACGACAGGATTATAGATATAAATGAAAGGGGCGAAATGAATTGCCCCTCTGTTGACAAAGTGCTGGTTTCTTAGTCAGCACTTTGATCTCATAAAAGTCCGAACAAAAAACGAGCTTGTCTGCATGCTAAGAAGAGTTCTGCCAGCGCGATTTTCCCTGAAGGGGGGCCTTTGAAGGGCAGGTTCTTAAACATCATCTGCTCTGTAAAATTGACTCGACTATCAATATGGGTTGTTTATATACAAAAGACAGACTAGATCTGACAGTCATCCTATTTCTGAAAGCTTAAAATCCTGTTATCAAAATAATTGGGTTTGCTTCTCCACTATGAACGATCATCTAACTGATATATTACTGACTGAGCTGGCAACAAAGCTGGGTATGAATAAACTCTCCTTTGATAAAGAGGGGAATTGTTTCTTACTGGTTGATGACGCTATGCCTGTTATCTTGCGC
Organism: Photorhabdus viridis; assembly: GCF_040256935.1. NCBI lineage: Bacteria > Pseudomonadati > Pseudomonadota > Gammaproteobacteria > Enterobacterales > Morganellaceae > Photorhabdus > Photorhabdus viridis. The sequence goes on along the minus strand of NZ_JBEJZY010000015.1, from coordinate 89,567 downwards.
CGCCAAGAGGAAAATTTAACTATTATTGGTCAGATAAATATGGAACTTCCAGATTCAGTGGATGCTGATACTCTCCGTTATTTACTCACTACAGCCCTTAATCCATTAAATAATAAGGTTCCTGGTATTGGCTGGCATCAGGAACTTGGGGTCGTTGCGTATAGAATATTAACCGTACAGCACCTAACGGCCGATAAGTTGGAACATAAATTGTCTGAATTTATTACCTGGATAAATGAATTTCCAACATCACTATCACAGAAAAATACCTCACAGCCATCTTATGACAGGAGAATGATTTATGATCGAGTTTAAGAATCTTGCTGTATTACAAAATGCCCCATTACAAATACAAGAACAGGTTCGTAACGAAGGCAAACTGCAAATTTCTGGCCGTGAATACCATATTAATGCAGATTTACAGCAGGTTCTGCGTACTCACCCAAAAAGTGATCACTTTGCCCGTTTCTTGGAAGGGGTAAGTAAATTTTTCTCAAGTGGCAGTAGTGCCTCTGTAGCTAAAGAGGCGACTAAAACCCTCTTTTCTACAGAAGGGGCGCAACAACAGCGTCTACAGAGTACAGACTCAGTCAGTCATGCTCGTATGTTGTTTAAGGATGGTAATTTGCGGACACCGGAACAAGCACTGGAGAGATTAAAAACAGCAGATACTCATAAAATGACGGAAGCAATGTTGGCTGAACATTCTCTTTTGCTACAGCGTGCTATGTCAGAATCATTACTGAATACAGAAACGGGTAAAAAATTACAGAATTTGATGGGGAGCCAGGCAACAGCTCAACTTACCAGTAAGCTGGTTGCCCCTGAGCAGTCTTTTGTCAGCTTTGAACAATTGCGTAAGCAACCTTCGGTTTCTGATGCTGTTGCTAGCCTGGAGCCAGTTTTGATGATGGAAGAAAAGAATTTGCTGGCAGCCCAACATCATCAAGAAGTAATAAAAGGGCAAGATCTTAACCAAGGTATTTACGCTGAAACCCTTTCCGAAGATTTTTATAACCCAGGCAAGTTAACTGATGACACTGACCGGGCTGCCGCTTGGATTCTCAAGGCATCCACTTCGGGTGGTAATGAATGGAATAACTTCACAGCGCTACTGAAGGAATATACCCATAATGGAAAGGATTTAACGGATAGCCGAAATCTTAAGGAGCTTCATCATAGGTTGGTTCCAAACATAGAGCGTGATTATCGTGGTCCAGCAATTAGTGGAGGAAGCCTTCCTTCCAGTATAGGTGGTGCGGCGTTGCTGGCACGTCATCTGGAAACTTTGGATAAAGAAGATACTCAGATTGGGAAACAACTCTTTGCGGCTGTCGTTGGGTTTCACGGTTTCACTGATGGTAATGGCCGGATGGGGCGCCTTCTCTATGCGCTGACAGAATTAAGAGCAGGTCAATTTACTCCTCTTTCTGTCCCTACAGAAAACGCTTTGCATGGGATCCACTAAAAGTGCAGGCTAAAGCGCTGGCTTTTTAGTCAGCGATTTTAGCGGATAAAAACTCGTAAAAAAGCGGGCTTGCTTCCATGTTATAAAAGACTCCTCCACCATAATTTCTCCCTGGAAAGCTGCCTTTTGAAGAGCGGGTGCCCAAACATCTTTAGAATTAGTTTGTTTTGTAGACTAACCCGATAACTATAGAAAAAATCGATCTTTTGAACAGGATTTTGTTAGCAATCTGCTTTATTATTTATCTCTGACGTTTATTTAGTAGTGATATTTTGGAGTAATAAGATGCAGAAAAAAGCTGAGTTGTATCGTGGGAAGGCAAAAACGGTGTACACCACTGATGATCCTAATTTGCTGGTGTTGGAGTTCCGTAATGATACATCAGCATTGGATGGCGAACGCATTGAACAGTTTGATCGCAAGGGGATGGTGAATAACAAATTTAACCATTTCATCATGAGCAAACTGGAAGAAGCGGGTATCCCGACACAAATGGAACGTCTGTTATCAGACACCGAAGTATTAGTTAAAAATCTGGATATGGTGCCGGTTGAATGTGTTATTCGCAATCGGGCGGCGGGTTCATTGGTCAGACGCCTTGGTGTTGAGGAAGGTGTAGTATTGAATCCACCTTTGTTCGATCTGTTTCTGAAAGATGATGCTATGCACGATCCAATGGTGAATGAGTCTTACTGTGAAACTTTTGGCTGGGTTAGCAAAGAACATCTGGCTGAGATGAAAAGATTAAGCTACAAAGCTAATGAAGTATTGAGTAAATTGTTTGATGATGCCGGTTTGATTTTGGCTGATTTCAAACTGGAATTTGGTTTGTTTAAAGGGCAGGTGATTCTGGGGGATGAGTTCTCTCCTGATGGCAGCCGTTTGTGGGATAAAGAGACTTTAGACAAAATGGATAAAGATCGTTTCCGCCAAAGTCTTGGTGGGCTGATTGAAGCGTATGAAGAAGTAGCGCGCCGTATCGGTGTTATTTTGGATTAATTACGCAAACGATTACCTGGGCCGAAAGGCCCTTTTACTGGTATAAATTCATCTTGGTTATAATTCTTTCATTTGTTTTTTGTGACCAAATATTATCCGATAATATGAGTAGTGAATATGGATAATTCAATATAGAGTAAGTTACCACTTTATTATTTGTAACTCATTGAAATTATAGGAAATTAAAGATTGGTTAATATTGAATAGGAATTCATTTATATAATCGCTATATATTTGTGGAAATCATTATAATTCGTTGGGATTATTACTGGTTTTTCTCTATTTATGATCCATAACTTGGAGCCAGTTATTTATTATTCACATTGGTGATATATCTTCCAATTAGGATATTAAATAACCTAACAAAGGTATTGACATTATAGAATAAGATATAAATTTTGTTTTCTTGTGATAGTGTTTATAAAGACTTCAATCAGATAGTGATAAATGCGGATATTTTGCGATAATTGCATTTTACTAATTGTGAACAAGATCTTGCTGCTGTAATCGATCTGTTATTAATAATCCCGATGTTATGAATAACATCCCTAATTTTACTGAGGTGCCATAACCAAAAGATGGAAAAAATCATGTCAAAGAAGTTAACTGTATGGCGGATACTGCTACATAGCGCCGTACCATTTAAGGGAACGGTTGTATGTGCTTTTCTGGCTTTAGCCGTGACATTATCATGTGATCTAAGCGGTCCTTATATTATCAGGAATTATGTTGATAAGGCGACATCAGGAACGACTGCTGATCAACTTATCATGCTAGCAATTATTTATATTTTTATCGCGTCGATTGGTGTGATCGGCAGTTTGGTGACCAGTTATATGAGCACCAAGGCCGGTTGGGGTATTGCCGATACCATCAGATATAAGCTCTTTCATCATGTGATGACAGTTTTACCTGTATTGGAAATAGAACGAAGATCGCAGGGAGAGTTGCTGGAAAATATCGAAGGTAATGCTGACATTATAGGAAAAACGATTTCTAAAGCGGGTTTCAAAGCCATTGCTAATTTAGCAATGACACTGGGTACATTGATAATTATATTCAGCGTCATGCCCCAGGCAGGTATTGCTATGGCTATTGTGGTAATACTGGTGGCATATGTATTAATTCAATTAACCCGGCTTTCTGTTCGTCGCTGGCTAATTGCGCGCAATGAGAAAGCCCGAATCTTTGGTTTTATCGGTGATTCATTACATGCAATGGATGATTTACAGCCATTGTCACAGGCGCATTGGCCTGCTACTGCATTTCGTAAAATGCTGTCGATATTGCTCAAATTTGAACGCAGTGCTTATATTGGCGGCAGAGCGTTCTGGCCAATTACTCAGCTCTTCTTTGCTCTGTGTTTCGGCATAGGTTTTGGTTTTGGGCTTCAATTACTTGGTGAAAACAGCTTAAGCATCGGTACATTAACCATGATTTATCTCTACGTTGATAAACTTCGCGAGCCGGTGGAGGATATGTCATCAGAGATAGAGCTGATACAGAAATTATTTGCTGCTTTATCACTGGCGACAAAAGCGTTAAATGAAGGTGCTCCAGGTAAATCATCAGATAATTTGTTGCCTGATGGTCCTCTTTCTATCCATTTTGATAATGTTGATTTCAGTTATAACGGGGAAGAAGCACAGATTTTGCATGGTGTTAATTTTTACGTCGCTCCGGGAAGCAAGATTGGCATTATTGGCAGAACAGGTGCGGGAAAAAGTACCATTCTTAATTTGATGTGCGGGTTTGCGCGACCTGACTCAGGAAGAGTGACCATTGGTAATATTGATGTCTCAACAATTAAACCTGAAGAGTTTGCAAAAAAGGTTTCTGTTCTTAGTCAGCGTTCTCATCTGTTTTCTGCAACGCTGCGAGAAAATTTAACGCTGTTCAGCGATGAAATATCTGACAATCAAATTTGGGAGGTTCTCCAAGAGTTGGATGCGCTTGAATGGGCCAGGGCATTACCTGATGGCCTTGATACGCAGGTTGGCGCTAATGGACGGATGCTGTCGGAAGGTGAAATTCAGATGATAGCGGGCGCCAGAGTGATGTTGCAGCATTGTTCGCTGGTGATTATTGATGAAGGAACATCTCAACTTGATCCCCGGACTGAAGAGAGTTGGCTGAAATTACTTGAAAAATTAAGCAGCAATCGCACCGTAGTGATGGTCGCACACCGTCTTCACACGCTTTCAGCCGTTGATGAAATCATCATTGTTGATGATGGACGGATTCAGCAGCGAATTCCAGAAGCTGAAATCGCAACATTAACGAGCAATCATGGACTTATTGTATGACTATATCCAGTGTATCAACTAAATCCAAAATGTTACCGGCCTTGGTTGACCTCGTGAAAAGGTTTGCGCCTCTCTATTTCATCACCATGGTTGTGTGGACGCTTATGCACGGTTTTCCTCTATTGGTTGGTTACTTGATCAGCCAGTTACTGGATAGAGCGATGAATGAACCTACTGACCCTGTGGTTTGGTGGTTGCTTGCCTCTGCGATTGCAACCATGGTCTTGCGATCATTGGTCCTCTTTTTGGGATTAAGCCTGGATTTTACGCTGATCTTTAAAGTCAGTGCTTACCTGAAAGAACGGGTTTTGTGGGGGGTGAGCCATTGTTCTCACAATCAGAGACACACTTTTTCGCAAGGTGATCTTTTGAACCGCATTCGTGATGACAGTGATGAAGTTGCGGAATTTTTGAGCTGGACCTCTGATTTTCTCTACCGTGCCTTACTTTTAATTATCGCATTAGTTGTGCTTATCAACACCGACACAATAACCACGCTTGCTCTTATGCCTATGGTTGCAGGCCTTTGGATTGGGGCGATACTTAAACGCAAAGTAGGTAATTTACAGGCGAGTAAACGTCAATCCCAGGGAGATATTGCCGGCAAGATTACTGATGTTTTAACGGGTATACGCGATTTGCGTCTTGGCAACAAAATTGAGGGGCAGATTGAGCGATTGTCGCAGAAATTTGTCAGTCGCCGGGCTATTCAAGCCAGACATCAAGTATTTACTGACCTGCTTTCTGGTTTGTTTAAAAATATTGTGATACTTGGAACGTCAGCTGTTTTATTGATAGTTAGTAAACGAATCGTTGATGGCAGTTTTACCGTAGGTAACTTGGCATTATTTTTGACCTACATCGGCTGGATCAGTGAACAGATATTTTTCTTTGGTCGGGCTGTTGCCTATTACAAAAATGCTGATGTGTGTTATGGGCGAATCAAACAGCTTTTGCTAGATAAAAAAGAGACCAAAGAATATGAGCAAGATGAGAAAGGTGAGGCGCTGCATAGGCTGAGTGTTAATCATCTTGCCTGCTCAAATACTCAGCTCCCGATTTCGTTTGAGGCGACGGCTAATCAGATTATTGGCATTGTTGGTGATATTGGAGTGGGTAAAACGACCTTTTTGCGTTACTTGATTGGCTTGGAAAAATCCAGTTCCGGCAGTGTACTGTGGAATAACAGAGAAGTGTTGGGAAATGAAAACTGGTGGCGGAATCCACGTATTGGCTATGCCAGAAAGAAAGCGGGTTTTTTTGGTGGAACGGTAAGACAAAACTTAGCATTGGGTGATACGGATATTAACGATGATGTCATGGTACGGGCTTTGGAGGCGGTAGGTTTGATTCCCGGATCATATGAATTGCCGGAAGGGCTTGATACTGTCATTAATTCTGGCAATGCCGGGCAATTGTCTGGTGGTCAGCGTCAGCGTTTGGCGCTGGCCCGGATGCTATGCCGTCCTGCTGACGTTTATATCGTTGATAACTGTGATTCGTCATTAGATGCAGATACGGCCCGTCGCTTGTGGTCCACTTTACCTGAGCATTGGCCCGGGTTGTGGATTGTTGTTTCATATAATGCCGATCTCCTTGCTAAAGCTGACCATATTGTGACTGTTCAACGACAGAGGGAATTAGCATGAGGCTGGGATAGGCAGTATTTTCCTGGTTGACCAGCCATTCAGAATATTTCTAGGTGGCTGGCATATCGTAGAAGTTAAAGATTCAAAATGGTGGTTTCGCATAGTAAATGCAACATCATTACATTACACACTACGAGTCACTTTCAGAAGACGACTGCACCAATTGATAGCGCTTAGAGCCCGGTGTGCATATGACTTCTGATAAAATAATTTCAGAATGTGCACCAAAGCGGGATGTGGGTATGATGTTAGACATAGCACAAATTATCGAACATAAGACAATGTTTCTTAAAATAGGCTCAGCTATTTGTAGTGGCCTCACCACTTCAATAATTGACCCGGCAGACATATTCCAGGGGAGATAGACCGCTTCCTTTCTGCATGGAGAGAAGCACTATCAGAGATAGAGCTGGCGAATGCAGGCCATGAAAGCTTGGATGTTGTTAACGGACCAATAGCGCGAGCCCATTTATACCGGATGCCTGCCGGTGCTTTTGATCAACTTTTCTTGATCGTACACCATCTGGTTGTCGATCCCTATTCATGGGAAATACTTACGGTGGACTTTACCCATTTACTTGACTGTAAGACTCTACCCGGTGAAGCCACAACTCCTTACTTCAAGTGGGCACGCAGATTACATCAATTGGTACAGAATGATTCTGAAAGTCTGGGGTGTCAATATTGGTTATCTCAAGACTTTAACCATGTTCAACACCTTATTGAGGTCAACACTCCCTGTGAAGAAGAAAATATGGTTGAAGTCACGACGATATTTGATAGTAACTGGACAAAAGCATTCCTTCATGTAAATGGGAAAGACCAGCATCCCGCCATTCGTCTTTTAGCGTTACTCGCCAGGGTTATTGAATGGTGGCTACCTGCGGAACAGGATGACATTCTAATTGAACTGGGTGGGCATGGTCGGGAAGATATATTTGAGGATATTGAACTGGGCAATACCGTTGGATGGTTTACCTCTATGTTGACAGGCTTCGGGAGCCGATGGAGGACATGTTGTCAGAGGTGGATCAAATCCAGAAATTATTTGCTGCTTTGTCACTTGCGGCAAAAACGTTAAATGAAGGTAACTCAGGTAAATCATCAGATAATCTATTGCCTGATGGTCCCCTTTCTATTCATTTCGATAACGTTGATTTCAGTTATCACGGGGGAAGAAACACAGGTTTTGCATGGTGTTAATTTTTATGTCGCTCCGGGTAGTAAAATTGGCATTATCGGTAGAACGGGAGCGGGAAAAAGTACCATTCTTAATTTGATATGTGGATTTGCGCGACCCGTCTCAGGAAGAATAACCATTGGGAATATTGATGTCTCAACAATTAAACCTGAAGAATTTGTCGTGTGTATGCTTAAGGTGATCAACACACTGGCGTCGGCATCGGATGAGGACCCGTTAACGTACTTATCGTAATTAGGGCTTTGCTTGGGAAGTAGGAAGCTAAAGCGCCTTCTGCGAACTGTTCTTTTTATCGTTATTTTTGGGTAATGAAATGGTATATGCTTTTTCTATATCAAACGAGGAGGGGCTATGGGTAAAAAAGCTGTTTGATGCGTGAGTATTCCAGCGTCGTAAAAGCGATTTTTGCGGCTCGAATAGAACAGGTTAAGACTCGTAAGTGAACGTGATTTGGACACCTCAAGCGCTTTGGATAGCGAGGCAATATGGAGTACCTTATTGTAAGAAATCCGGATGCTGCACTCAAAATGGACGAACTGTTTGAGTCAGCAGCCGATCGATTAGCAGATTTCCCTTATATCGGTCATGCAGGAGAGATCTCTGGTACTACGGTTGTGGCCGCCGGAAACTGAGAAAAGACATGCTTGTTAAGCGTTTAATTACCACATTGGATGGGGAAATACAGGTATTAATAACTGCGTTGTTTGATGAGCAGTGGGAAAGGGCCAGGGAATTGATGAGTGAGCCATTGCGTATGGCGGCTGATGATCTGGCCTTAACTGCGCTGGCAGACAGTTTGTGTAACTCCGATATTGATATTATCTCCCGGCAGCAAGATGCTTGCCATCTGCGACTGAATACCTTGAATGGAAAACTCAATTTTTATATTGGACTGAAAGATCAGCTAATTAGTTCGCTTATGCTGGCTCCGTGCCCGCGACCTGATGCGCATGAAAAATCAGGTGTCTTCACTGAAAAAACACTAAGGGAGTTTGGTTTTGAAGATGTTCCTGACGGTCTGGTGTGCCTGCCATCCTCCCAAAATACTACAGCGCTTGTACTATTGGTTGCGGGTTCTGGTCCACATTCGATGGATTATGATGTTGGGCCTAATCCACTGTTCCGCATGCTGGCACATGAATTAAGCCAACATGGTATCGCCAGTGTGCGTTTTGACAAACGTTATTATCGCGCCTGTCAGGGGAATACTGACTCTGAGGCTATCGATCTCAACACCGAGGTGATTGATGATGCATGCAATATTTTAGCTGGTCTGATAGAACATGCTGAATTCTATAATGTGCCCGTATTCCTTGTCGGGCATAGTTTCGGCGGATATGTCAGCCCGCTAATTGCAAAGAATTTGCGGCAAAGGTCAGGTAGAAATATTATCGGCATTGCGATGCTGGCCACGCCTTTTCGTAGTTTACTTCAAGTGATTTTATCTCAGTTACAAGATGTCAATTTACCCCCAGGATGTACCACTAATCCAGATACCCGCGGGAAAAACAGCACATCCCTCGCAGATTTCCTTGCAGTACCGGATAGCTATCTCAAGCAGCTTAAGGATTACCACGCATTTACCTGCTTAACCAGCTTGCCCGCGATGCCTCTATTCTTCGCTCAAGGCGATCAGGATTTTCAGGTTCCGCATGATATTGACTTCACAATGTGGAAAACCGCATTGAAAGGCAATAAACAGGTGGCGTTCAAACTCTATACGGGATTAAATCATATTTTGTTGCCTACGACTGGATGTGCTGGTGGAGAGGATTATCTGCAACTAGGGCAGATCTCGGCGCAGGTGATTGCAGATCTTGCTGCATGGATCAGCCACCACTCATCATGAAACAGCAGGCTGCGACATTAATCTTTTGCCATCAGATTGACCCAGTCATTTATTGTCGGCCACCGGACCAAATCCGCAAATTTGACTGGATACCCTGCATATTTTAGCCGATCAACCAGCATCAGCATTTTTATCGAGTCGAAACCGATATCAAAAAGATTTTCATCTGCCGGTATTGCCTCAACGTCTGGGTGAAGAGTTATGATTTCCCGGTGTAAAATTTCATATAAAAGCTGATTTTTCATTGTGTCTCCAAAGCTGCATTAAATAGAAGTTCATAGGTGTATTGTTCTTCCTTCAGCATGGCCCGTAATTTTTCCAGCCGTGCGCGGCTTGCTTCAACTTTGGTGCGATAAAAAGTGTCATCAATGCTGGCAACCAGCTTACCTGCTTCGACAGCATCCCCATGATAGTGATAACTGCCCATTTCTTTTTTTTGACCAGCACAATCAGCATCCATTTTAGTTGTTGTTATCGTTCCGTATCGCCAGGCACTAAGTTATGCTCAACTCCTATGCAATCTAATAAATCAAGCAAAAACAGCCCCATGTCGCTGATGATATCTTCAGAGAAAATATCATCGTCGTAGAGCCACTCCAGACCCATCCCGGTTGGTGAATTTACCAGTTCGAGCGCGATATCCCCTTTAGGCTTGAGTCCCTTGATTTTCTCTTTTGTACAATGGGTTTCACCAAGATATAAACCGGTGGAGAATCCTATTTGAGAAGAGAAGTAATAAATGATTTCCGGTAACTGCATGCCGTGGTGGTGGTGAAGGTGTTGTTTCAGATACGCCAGCGAGATATTTGAATGGGTATTTGCATCCATCAGGAAATTACGGACATATTTGGATACGTTCATTAATGAGGTTTCCGCAGTAACATAGGGCAGTAGCAACGTTGTAGCAAAGCTGCCGACACCATCGAATGGCACAGGAGAAACACGATTGGCGCAAGGGATACCTAGGATCAATTCGTCTTTATTGAGTAATGATTTGATGGTCATCAGAAATGCCCCAATCACGATCTGTTCCAGAGTCACCGAGTGTTTCTTTTGCACGCAGGACAGCGTGGTAATTAATTGAGGAGACAACGGCATTGAGTAGCGTCGGCCACGAACCCGAAGATTAGCCCCTGATGTAATATCTTGCTGTTCGGCAACAGAAAGTACGTTGAGCAATTTTTCTGTCCAAAAATTTAATGTTTCGTCCGACATACGTGGATTAATTACAGTAGCTCTTGTTTCTACAGTTGCTGCAATTTTCGGTGCATTATCCGTATAAGCTGAGGATAATTGTTGCAATACATAAGCAATCGACATTCCATCACAAAATGCATGATGGAAATTTAACAAAAGGTAATGCTTATGCTCTGCTATTTTCAACAACTTAAAATATACCGGTGGACTGTCCTGCAATGACATCGGCTTGAAGGCCATATTATTTAAGATCTTGCGCAATGAAATCTCAATATTGATGCCAGTAGCATGGGTCAGATCGATATATTCGAAGGGCAGGTTTTCTTCGGTTGCAGATGAGTGGGTTAAAGAGAGTTGCCTATCCGTCATGGCGACTCTTTGGCGGAGAGCAGGGAAACATTGCATGGTATACAGCAAAGCAGAGCGCAATTTCTTTAAATCGATATTACCGGCTAGGTGATAATATAACGGGATATTATGGGCACCTGAACGATTAGCAATAGTATCAATTATCCAATAATACTGGTCATGCTGTTCTGTCAGGCAGGTGCTATTTTTGTGGGTTAGCACCGGCATCTGTCCCTGTTGAATGACAGATTGCAATAAATAACCCAATCTGGGGGACTGGTAGAAATCTTCCAGGCGGATAGAACAATCAAAACATTGCTGGATTTTATTAATGAGCAATAATGCTTTAAGCGAAGTACCGCCTGCGTCAAAGAAATTCGTATCTTCATCAACAACTCTATCGCTATCGCCAAAGACCTCGCGCCATAATGTAAAAAATATTTCGCGTTTTTCCCCTTTAATCGGTGAAACATTATCTTCTTTATTCAACTCTGTCACTGCGGTGGAATAGTTGGATAATGCTGATTCGATAATAAAAGGCACCTGTAATTTTGGATAACATCCACGCAGGAATGAGACGATTTCGTGACGTGCAATTGAATATGAATTATGAGGGATAAATATATTGATATACTGATATCCGGTTTCATTCTCTTTTATGGTTAAATGAATTTCATCAATATGAGTTGCCTCTGTAAGTATTTTCTGCATTTCTGTCAAATCGACACGTTTTCCATCAATTTTATGCTTTTTGTCCAGCCGTCCGACGAAATTTAAATTTCCATGGGCATCGTAAAATCCACGGTCTCCCGTTAAATAATAGATTTCTCCATCGTTCAACTGTAAGAATTTACGTGAGGTTGACTGATTGTCATTAATATATCCGGTACATATAGAATCCCCACGAATACATATTTCTCCACTGCTACCGCTGATGATATTATCAGTTCCATATTCCCGAATGACAATAGAACTATTTGCCAGTGCTTTACCAATAATATTACCGGGCTGGAACTCATCATCTATTTTGTGACAGCTTGCCACAACACAACATTCTGTTGGACCATAAGAGTTAATCAGAGAAATTCCGCATCCTACTTTTTCCAACCAATGGTGAATGGCTTTATCCATTGCCAGATCGCCACCGATAATTGTCATTCTGATGGTGGGTGACAACTCTTTAATAGCTGCGTGCAGGAAAAAGACAATTTGGTGCCAATAATTCGTAGGAAAGTTAACGACAGTTACCGATTGTGCATGGCAAAATGAAAACAGTGAATCAAGTTCAACGATCATATGGTCACTGGCAATTGCCAGTGTGGCTCCCTGATAAAAACAGCCAAATACCTCTTCAATATAAGCATCGAAAACCGGTGTACTGAAATTAAGAATAACGTCATCTTGTTGAATGCCATATCTATCTGTCATAGCGGCTAAATAAGCATAAAGCCCCTTGAACGTTATCGGTACTGCTTTTGGTACTCCGGTGGTGCCTGATGTAAAAAAGATATAGGCTTCATCCTCTTTGGTCGCAGGGCATTTTATGTCATTTCCCAGAGATATCTCGGAAGGAAGTGTGTTCATATCTTCGATAAAGAAAATAGGCGTATTATTAATATCATTCACTTTCTCATGATGGTGACGAGAAGTTATTAATAAAGCGATATCCAGCCCACGCAATATATTGCTGATTTCTTCTCGTCCGAATGTCATGTTGATTGGAATAAAGCATAATCCCGCAGTATGGATTGCTAATATAGACAATAAGGATTCCATTCCTCTGGGTAATAACACAGCTACCCTTCGGTTTTTTAGCGGATAGGATAATAGCAGCTGGCTGAAAGTTAATAATTTACTGTAAAGTTCATGGTAATTAAAACAATATGCGGAGTTTATTGTGGTCTGATTTCCGCAAATTACTGCTTTTTTATCCGGCGATATTGTGGCGATTTTCGCTATTCTGGTAATTATATTTTCTCTGATGGGGTGATTAACGACAATATTATCTGGCGTCTCTATGTCAGATATTATATTGTCCATGCGTTCAATTGTTTTATATTTTTCCCAATATGTTTCGATAGTTTCATTGATATTTTCTGCAATGGCGTTATAAATACGTAAATAATCATCAATCAAAGCATCGGCGGTAAAGGTACTGTACAAGCGGCTTCCTGCATCCAATTCAACTAATGCTGACTTTTCGTCAGAAGAAAACCGGATATTAACCCCATAATCATTTACTGCGCCGGAAGTCATACAGCCGCGAATCGCGCGGTTATTTTTCATAAGATCATGTTCAATCTCATGCAATAAATTGACATAAGGGACTGCGGTTAATTGATCTGCTTTATTTATCGCGCCATCATTCAAATCACTTATATCAATACGGCTATGCCTGCTATGCAGACTAATTTGCGACTGAATTTCCGTTAGGATCTGTTTTATCGTTGTTTCTGGCGATAAAGAAACCATAAGAGGTAAGGTGTTCATTGCCGGGCGATAATAACAGTATTCTCCTTTGTCACGTCGGTTAGAGAACGGTAAATTAATGATACTTGCCGATAAACGGCCCCGTTTAGTCATTTGCAGGCATAAGGCCAGTATCATCATTAATTTATCATTAAAGGTAAAACTGTCGTTGTTTGCGGTGAGTGGTCGGCTCACTTTAATGGCTTTCGAGGGAAACAGACGTTTACCTGCATAATCCTCTAATTTGGGAAGTTGGTTGAGGTAATTATCCCAATAGTTTTTGTCGTTGGTATAATGCGCGCTTGCTTTATATTTCACATCGTTAAGATAAGCCTGGTAGGTAAAAACAGGCTCTGATGTTGGGTGGAATAGTTGTTGTTCGTAGCAGGACAAAACATCGTGAATCAACTGACCTATGCCCCAATAATCTGTGGCGACATGGTGAGCGATAATTCCCCAAAAGCAGCACCCAACATCATTAAAATAAAGATAATGCCGGATCGTCACACCATTTTCCGGAGCCAGTGGTTCAGTTATTCTTTTGTCGAAATCGGCTTTTGTAACTTGTTCTACTGCCGGATTTGACAGTTTTATTGATATCACTTCGATCGGCGCGGAACACTTCTCCTGAAAAATATTTTGCTCAGAAATACGGTAACGTAAGGAAAAACCATCATTGAAGCTATGAATGGTCATAATGGCCTGCTCCAATCTTTCCAGACTAATATTGTCATTGAAGCTGACGAATTCGCCGACATTGAAGACAGACTTATCGTCAGCAACAGCATTAGCAATGGCTAAGCGGAGCTGTGTATAGTTCAACGGCCAATAATTATCGCTATATTCCATTATTTTGCTGCTCCACGTTATATTTTATCTCGTAATTCGCCCTTTATTTTTTCGAAGACAGATTCATCTATGCATAATCCAATATTACCTTCTGCAATAAAGCATATTAAAGGGCGTTTACTTACGCGTAGAAAGAAATATTTGTTTCGTTTCTTTTGGTAATATCCCGACGAGTAATGGATAATATGTATACCATTACTGCGATGAAAATCTTCCAGAGAAACGCCTTCTTCCCGCTGCAATGAAGAAATAGCCCATTCATGTGAATATACTCCGGACTTCATCAATAATTTTCCTTCCTTGATTACCGCCTTATTTGATAACAGTTGATAGCCTATAAATAAGGCAATGACCACGAAGAGAGTCGTCGTAATGCTTGCCGCCAGTTTATTTGGGTTACTGCTATTAAGCCAGTATGGTACAGGCAGAAAAACCAGGGCGATCAGGACGAACATGGCGACGTTCATTAATATGACTTTGAAGTCTGGATTCAATCCCACGATATTACTCATGCTGCTGCCATTCCTAAAGATAATTCGGTAAAAAGATGAATCACTTCTTTGCGCTCTTCGCGTGTCGCCGGCAGATTGATATAACCACATTTTTGCGCAGCAAACAGGCAAGCGGTGATTTCCCTGCGGATAGCTTCTGTGACCAGGGTGTCCACCATCTTTTGATTATTATAGAGTCTGGCAAGATGCAGAGAAGCAGTGCCGGCTGAAAGGTCACTGTGATCGATTTTGGGTAAATAATTTGCCATACATACAGTGACGGCTACTTGCACTGCCAGGCTCAAATAGGCTGCTACATTCACTGCCGCCGCTGCATTCACTGCCGCGACGACTCGGGTGCCGACAGCCACATTAACCGCAGCAACCACGTTTGCCCCTACGACAAGACGGGCAATTTCAATACTGGTATCGTCTTCACTGTTCAAAGGTTCCAGAATTTCCTTCAATCGGATAAGGGGAGGACTGTTTGTATCTTGAGGCTGGTAGGATTCGATATGCTCTTTAAAATGTGCAACAAGGCTGGCGTCTTGATTGAGATGATAGTTGATCCGGCTCCTCAGGCTTGAACCTCTTTCGTTTAAACCATAGGCCTTCAATCGGGAAAATAATTCTTCATAGTCATTGGTTTTTACTGCATTCATTAAATCCTTATCATAAGTGATGAATAACAGTAATTCCTCTGCTGAACCGGGGCTAACGATATTTTTATCTATGCCGAATTCAGCCAGGACTTTTTCTGGTGATTCCCTGTATTCTAACGCTAAGTTGGGCTGCTGTTTGATGGTTTCCCAAAATCGGTTATAGGTGATGATCTCTTCCCAAACTTCAACCGGGAGTTTCGCGTTTGACATTGACAGCCTTAACTTATTTTCTTCGACCTCTCCTGGAGAGAGCAATGAACGTGGCACGCCAAAGAGGCGATTGCTATCCGCACTGGCATTAACGGTTGGGATGACACTGCCAATAGCTGCTCCGGCTGCTACGCCAATAAATGTACGTCTTTTCATGATTCGTTCCTTTCTAAGTTGACGGAATTCTTTTTTTACTGGGTGCTATATAAGATGAGTGCTAACCTTTTCTTATTAAATATCTTCGTTGTTGAAATAATTTCATATAATAATTATCTAACTCATATTTCTTACCAACGATATTTGCCGTAAGTGTATATTGTGATTGCTGTAACAATATTTTGATATTATTTCTGATTTTCAGTGGTGAAGCACAGAATAATTCTCCCTCAGCGCTATTAAAGGGTGGACGATACTAACTATTAGCCGGATAGCTCCATTTTGCAATATATTAGTTGATTAAATTTTTATTTTGAGCGTTTAGGCTTAATATATCTTATTACAAAATCTATTTATTTAGAGTCGGCTCACAAAACAGCAGATGAAAATATTCCTAAAGGAGAATAAAGTATTTCTTTTCCTTGATTACTACCTTATTTAATAAAAATCTGAACGCCGGTAAATAGTGATCATGGTGATATTGATTAGTATGACGTTAAGGCCTGGATTCAATTCTGTAATATTATACGGCCAACAACTGTTCTCGCCACTATGCTAATAGATGTACGTTGCTGCATTATTACTCCTCCGTTAAGTTAACGGCATTTTTTTCTGCTGAATAGCAGATCAAATCCAGCCTTTCTTTGGCATTAAATTTCTTCATCACCGGAATAATTTCCTTATGATAGTTATTTAACAAATTCTGGCGTATTCCTTCGTCTTTATGCAGATGGGCGCAGGCTTGGCAGGGATGAACGATTTTTTCCAGATTAATGTTGCTATCATGCGGGCGATATTTTTGTAGAATTTTGTACGGTCCTTCTGTTCGCAACCATACTTTCATAAAGTCTTCTTCCTGTCCCTTGAAAAGCTGGGATAAGTCGCCTCCCTGTAACCGACCCAGTTTCATCTCAGGGATATGCTCTAATGTCAGCCCACAGCAGGCGGAGATTTCACCGTGTGGTGTTAGTACGATATTTTCAAAGACCTGATCGCACCCTTTTGCCAGTTGCTCATCCCGGTTTGGAACGTCTTTTCGTTCTTCACTGGTGTCATAGAATGGCATCCATGTGTTGCGTTGTAAGTTAATTTTATTTTGTTCTTTGAGGCGTTTGATGGTTGGATGCTGTGTGATTTGTGTTGCAATGGCAGAATCAGCGGTATCCTGTTCCACGGTAATCAGTGTCGTAATATTTTGCCCGGCTAATGCTTCTGCTGCTGCAACTACGCTGTCGATGGGTACCCATTCACTGTGATCTTTCCCGGTGCTGATGTTTATTTCTGTGATACCGGCATCGGTTAAATCTTGGGCGATTCTTTGTGCTTTTTCTCTGTTTTTTCCCCAGTAGCCGTTAGTCACGCAGCGAGTTAATAAGCTGTGATCTGAGGCGAAACGAATGGCTTCAATCAGATCTTTACCTAACAGGAAACACTCTCCACCACTGAAGACGACTAATTTTAGCCCTGGGAAATTGGCCTTTGAATGTGTAATAAATTGTTTAATTTCATCCAGGCTCAGACGCGCTTTCACCGAGGGATTACATTCAAAACAACATTCTTTGCAGGCAGCATTGCAAGTATATGTTGTGATCACTGTAGCAGTATTCGGATATTGTTCCCAATATCCGGTAGGAAAGCATGACATAATTTACTCTCTGTTGAATTAAAGGTCAGACGATATTTACTATTATCAGTATTAATTTATTTTGCAATGAATTGGTTAGTTGAATTTGTATTTTTGCGTGTTTAGACTAAGTATTGGTGGTTAAAAAAACACATATTTAGAGCTTGCTCACAAAATAGGAGTGTATTTCTAACGGAGGTAGAGTAAATAGTGAGTGACTATCGCGGAATGGATTGAAATAACCGATTATATCGTTGAGTTATTATATGCTATTTAAGCTGAAAGAGTTCTATATAGAAAATTACTGTGGTTGTTTTAGTCTCACAAAGTGATTTTATTGATGGCATACAAGACTATTTTTTGCAATTTTTTGGTAATAATAGTCCTTTAATTACTCAATTAATTAAAAATATCTATTTGTTGAGCGTGTTTATTTTATAAAGAAAAAATATTCCCATTATAAACTTGTTAATTGTCTGAATTAGTAGGAAAATATAAGTTATTTTTGTGACATAAGGAAAAATTGCCCTGGCCTGATGGGATATAGGCTGTTATAGGGTATTGAAGTTTATGAGCCATCTTGATCCGACTTTACTTGTGCTGCTGGTGTTAGCGGCACTGGGTATCATCAGCCACAACATGACCGTCACTCTTGCAATGTTGCTCTTGCTGGTTATCCGTATAACACCATTAAATCAATTCTTCCCTTGGGTGGAAAAATATGGGCTGACTATCGGTGTACTTATTTTGACTGTGGGGGTGATGGCGCCTATTGCCAGTGGGAAAATTACGGCACAAGCGGTTCTTCATTCATTTTTGAATTGGAAATCATTACTGGCAATAGCAATAGGTATATTAGTCTCTTGGCTAGGCAGCCGCGGAGTTTCGTTAATGTCTAACCAGCCATCCACTGTTGCGGGTTTATTGGTGGGAACAGTATTGGGAGTTGCTTTGTTTAAAGGTGTTCCGGTGGGGCCGCTGATTGCTGCCGGGATTTTGTCATTGCTGATTGGTAAATCGTAGCCGTGATGTTGCCGGAACTGAGTGCGATACAGGCGGAAATGCAGCGGCAAGGATTACGTCGATTGCTAGTGTTGAGTGGCGATCATGATTGGTGTTATCAGCAGGCTAATGAGTTACAGCAGAGATTTGCCGGTGATTGGTTATGGATCTCTTATCGTAAAGAAAAAGCAGTGTCGCCAGCAAAAGCGGTCAGTTTATTAGGTCAGGAATATCTGCACGGAATATTTGATGCGACTGAAGGTTTTAATGCGGAAGCACTGGCAATATTAGCGGGTACATTAAAGGCCGGAAGTTGGTTGGTAATGATGGTTCCATCGTGGTATCAATGGCGTTATCAACCCGATAAGGATAGCATGCGTTGGAATGAACAATCAGACGCTATCCCAACTCCGCACTTTATTCAGCATATTCAGCAGCGACTTATTCATGATCCTCAAGTTTTGCTCTGGCGGCAAAATACGTTTCTTCACCTGCCTGAATTTCCACAATACAGCGAGTGGCAATTGCCTGATGGCAATCCGACCGCTAGCCAGCATGCTATTTTAGCGCAACTTTTGCGGGCAAATCAGGGAGTATGGGTTATTACGGCGTCAAGAGGGCGCGGTAAATCGACGCTTGCAGGTATGTTAATGCAGCAATGGCAAGGGAATAATTGCTGGCTGACGGCGCCGGCAAAAGCAACGACTGCAATCATCAGAGGCTATTCGGCTGAAAAAGGGCAATTTTGGGCAGTAGATAATTTGCTGAAATATTGCAGACAAAACCGTGTGTCAGATATTGATTGGTTGCTTATCGACGAAGCCGCAGCTATTCCAACGCCTCAGTTATTTGAGTTGATCAGCTATTTTCCCCGGGTATTATTAACGACAACTGTGCAGGGATATGAAGGTACAGGGCGGGGGTTTTTACTTAAATTTTGTGCTGAAATTCCTAATTGTCATATTTTAAATCTGACAGCGCCTGTACGTTGGGCTGAGAATGATCCTCTGGAGAACTGGTTGGAAAACGCTTTATTGTTTGAGGATGCCGTCCCGGTAAATAATTCTGATCAGGCGATCCGTTATCACATATATGACCAGCAGCAATGGATTAAACAGCCTGAATTGTTGAGACAGTTTTACAGCATATTAACCAGTGCTCATTATAAAACTTCACCTTTGGATTTACGGCGTTTACTTGATGCCAAAGGAATGCAGTTTGTCGCAGCGCTTGGAGATAGGACCTTTGCAGGTGCTTTGTGGATGATTGATGAAGGTGGATTATCTCTTGAGCTGGCACATGAAGTATGGGCAGGCAGGCGTCGCCCCAGAGGGAATTTGGTCGCTCAATCGTTAGCGGCCCACAGTGGTTTACCTCAGGCGGCAGTCCTGAAATCTCAACGGATTAGCCGGGTTGCTGTACAGGCTAACAACCGCAGACAGGGTATTGCTCAGGGAATGATTGCGTTTCAGCAGGCAAGGGCAAAAGGGCAGGGGATAGATTTTATTTCTGTCAGCTTTGGTTATACCGCCGAACTGTGGGCATTATGGCAAAAATGTGGTTTCCAACTGGTCCGTATGGGAACCCATTTGGAAGCCAGTAGCGGTTGTTATACCGCAATGGCGATTTTTCCGCTGACTCAACAGGGAATGGCACTTTGTATTCAGGCACAGCAACAGCTTGCCCGTGATGCATATTGGCTGGAGTCACAGATTGGGTTCAGCTTGCCTGTGGATTACCAAATTGACCACCATCTCAATCAGAGTGATTGGCAGGAGCTTGCAGGTTTTGCGTTTGCTCACCGGCCATTTTCTGCTTCATTACCGGCTTTGCAACGATTGTTACTGAACAGTGATTTGCCGTTGCCCGCACTGAGAAATCATCTCCAGCAGGAGATGAGTATTGAGCAGTGTGTGACTGAGTTGAAATTAAGCGGGTATAAGACATTAATATTACTCTGGCGGCAAGAAACCGCACAGGCGTTGGCAAGTCTCGACAAGAAATTGGCTAGGCATTGGCAAGAATGGACTACGGCTTTTTCTGAGGCCAGTCGTCCTTATCATCCCACTTGTCATTAAAATCCCGGTGAGGAGGAAGTTCTGGTTTATTATCCAGAAATTTCTTGACGTCCAGGCGACGTAATTCTTTAATTGCATTGAGAAGAACGCCAACCAATAAAACTAAAATAATCCACCAATAATCAGCTAACCATTGCATTGGGTTATCTCCTGCGCAGGACCGAGGTAGTTCTCAAATATATAAGGCAAGTTAGCCGATAACCAGTCAATACCTGCGATATCATGCTGTTGCCATACATCCAGTAACATCTGTTTAGTCAGCAATTTTTCCAGTTGTCCGGATAGTGGCCGGTAACTAATATGCCACGGTTCATAAGCGACGCCATCACGGTTACCGACAAAAGGGCGATAAAAACCGAAATGGGCCATATTCTCTGTCAACCAATGTGTCAGTGGTTCAAAGTAACCGCCATTTTCATATTCCCAGGGTTCCAGCTGTAATTTTTGGTTTTCCGGCAGCATCGTTGGATCATAAATATCCAGTTCAGTTCCCCAATGATGGCGGCTGGCGCCGGGCAGGGCAGACCAGCGGAGAATAGCCTGACAACGTTCACCTTCTGTTAATTGGGTGATATCCATGGGTTGGCTGTTTTCATCCAATACTGGGCGTTCGCCGCGGAATTTGCCATTCCAGATAGCCTGTTGACGCTGGAAATCGCGGAATGTGCTGGCAGGTTGCAGGTTAATTCCCGCATTTGCTGCTGCTTGCTGCATGGAAAGAAAAGATTTTACTGCTTCTGGTTGTAATCGGTGATTGCCAGAGAGAGAAATCAAGTGCCCGGTAGCTAGGCCAGTTAACATATTTGCGGTTATCACTGGATGAGTTGCTCCATAACGCGCTGATAAATCCGGCTGAGTTGTTGCAGATCTGCGGCACTGACGGATTCATTAACTTTATGAATTGTTGCGTTGAGTGGCCCCAGTTCGATAATTTGAGTGCCCATCTGAGCAATAAACCGCCCATCGGATGTGCCGCCACTGGTAGATAATTCAGGTTTATAGCCACAGTAATGGTCTATTGCCTGTATGACGGCATTGACTAACTCACCTTTGGCGGTTAGGAAAGGCTGGCCGGGCAATATCCATTCAATTGTGTAATTCAATTTGTGATTTTTCAGGATAATCTCAACCCGTTCACGGATCTGGCTATCGGTCAATTCCGTACTGAAACGGAAATTGAATTGAACCTGCAAATTCCCCGGGATCACGTTATGACTGCCTGTTCCAGCATGAATATTGGCAATTTGCATACTGGTTGCCGGGAAAAACTCATTTCCTTCATCCCATCGGGTGTTGACCAGCTCTTGTAAAGCTGGCAGGGCCCGGTGGATTGGATTATCAGCCAAATGCGGATAGGCAACGTGGCCTTGAATACCCTGTACAGTCAGATTAGCCGTCAAGGAACCGCGCCGGCCATTTTTCACCATATCGCCAAGATGGTGCTGACTGGACGGTTCGCCAATCAGACAATAATCCAGCCGTTCGTTACGGGACATTAAAGCTTCAACCACTTTAACTGTGCCATGGGTGGCTTTTGCTTCCTCGTCAGAGGTAATCAGGAAGGCCAAGCGACCACTGTGGTTGGGATAATTGGCAACAAAGCGTTCAGCTGCGACAATCATGGCAGCCAGCGAGCCTTTCATATCTGCTGCGCCCCGGCCATATAGCATGCCATTACGAATAGTCGGCTCGAAAGGGGGTTGTTCCCATTGAGATTCGTCGCCCGCAGGGACAACATCCGTATGTCCGGCAAAGGCTAACGTCGGGCCTGTGCCGCGATAGGCCCAGAAATTGTTTGTGTCGCCGAAAGGCATCCGTTCAATGGTGAAGCCAATGGCGTGCAGACGGGAGATCATAATATCCTGGCAACCTTTATCATCCGGGCTGACAGAGGGGAGTTTTATCAGTTGTTGTGCAAGTTCAATTACAGGACAAGTCATTTCAGAGCGCCTAAGCAAAAAATTGCTGATATTCATCTGCCTTATAACCCAGCAGGCAGTCGCCTTTTGCAGAAATTAACAGTGGACGTTTGATAATAGCCGGTTGTTCCAGCATCAACGCTTTTGCTGCTTCAGCATTATTGATTGTCGCGCGTTGTTGATCGCTCAATTTACGCCAGGTTGTACCACGGGTATTAATTAATGGTTCCCAGCCAAGTTTGTCAATAAATGACTGCAAAAGCGCGGTGTTTAATCCGTCAACACGATAATCATGAAACAGGTAGGGGATTTCCTGTTCTTCCAGCCAACGACGGGCTTTTTTTATGGTGTCACAATTCTTGATCCCGTAGAGAGTAAAAACAGGCTGAGAAGATTTATCCGACATAATTAAGAGGTCCTTAAAAAAATTTAAACACCTAAACATAATGCTGGAAAATACCTGTTTTTTCCAGATGATATCCTGATTTTTATTATCTGAGATATCAAGAAGGGGAATGCAATCTTATCGGCTGGTTATCGTAGCGATAAGAGCCGGCCCCCGGCAATAAACCAAAGAGGGCGGCTCAGGAAAAACATTAAGCTATACCATTTTTCCTATGTTGCAGATACATAATTGTTGCAGCTAGGCGGGAACGTACGTTTAGTTTTTTTAACAAGTTTCTGATGTGTACTTTCACCGTCTCTTCAGAAATAAAGAGGACATCAGCGACTTCTTTATTGGTCATGCCACTGGAAACTTCTTTTAAGACATCTAATTCACGCTTGGTCAATTCAGATAAAGGATCAACATGTTTATGGCGATTGGCCAGATGTTGATATATTTTTTCACTAAAGACAGTTTGCCCGCGGGCTGCGTGACGAATACTGCTTAATAGCGAATCTAGGTCACTGTCTTTCAGTAAATAGCCATTGGCGCCTGCGTCAATGGCTGCGTAAACATCATTCCGGTCATCTGAAACAGATAATACCAGGACATAAGAGTTGATCCCTTTTCTACGAATAGATTTAATCGTATCCACGCCAGAAAGACCATTCATATTGAGATCTATCATAATGACATCAGGTTTCAGTTTGCATGCAATGTTTATTGCTTCTTCACCATTGTCAGCTTCTGCTGTTACGGTAAGCGCTCGATCGAGCTCTACAATCTGTTTTAAGCCATGGCGAATGAGAGGGTGGTCATCAACTATCATCACTGAATGGTTATACATTTTCCTTCTCCCTAAAAGATTAAAGCCACGAAATGCACGATTAAAGGCAGTAATGAATGGGTCTGCCCTAAATTAAATTACTATAAAAAAATTTTCTCAAAACCGATTGATTTACAGAATTGATAGCTCTGTAAGTCCAGAAGGCACATCCTGATATAAAAATATAAATAGCGCAAATTAGTTTGATAAGTAAAAAAAGAAGATGAGTAATTCTCACCAAAAACATATAACAACGGTGTGAAAAATAATATTAAAAATCAATTTGTTATAAATCTAATTATTAGATTTGTTTTCTTTTATAAAATTTATTTTAATTGAATTTATATTGAGAGTTTTTATTGGTTATAATTATCATGGTTATTATAACTCAAATAATATTATATAAATTATAATGTTTATTTATTGATGTTCCCATACTTAGTCGGTGGTATTGATGGGTAAATTTTGTCGTATTTTTTATGAGCAAAAAAGTGCTAATTTATGGGTAAAATGCTGTCAATGTTATGATTTAGCACACAGTACCCATTATACTGGTCCTGCTCTTACTCCAGATAATGTATATAAAGGATCCGACGATGGATGAAAAATTAAAACAGAGTGCATTGGATTTTCACCAGTTTCCACAACCAGGGAAAATCACGATTACTCCAACTAAACCTCTGACAACTCAGCGGGATTTGGCCTTAGCTTATTCACCGGGCGTTGCTGCGCCTTGTCTGGAAATTGCAGAAGATCCATTAGCAGCTTACAAATATACTGCGCGTGGCAATCTTGTCGCTGTGATTTCTAATGGTACTGCGGTCTTAGGGTTGGGGAATATTGGTGCGCTGGCAGGTAAGCCAGTGATGGAAGGAAAAGGCGTACTGTTTAAAAAGTTCTCAGGTATTGATGTATTTGATATCGAAGTTGATGAGTCTGATCCTGATAAATTAATTGATATTATTGCGGCGTTGGAACCGACTTTTGGGGGAATTAACCTCGAAGATATCAAAGCCCCGGAATGTTTTTATATTGAGAAAAAACTCCGGGAAAAAATGAACATTCCGGTATTCCATGATGACCAGCATGGCACCGCGATTATTTGTACCGCGGCTGTTCTGAATGGTTTGCGGATTATGAAAAAAGAGATTTCAGAAGTTCGTCTGGTGGTTTCTGGCGCAGGCGCTGCATCAATTGCCTGTATGAACTTGCTGGTTGCGCTTGGATTGAAACGTGAAAATATCGTGGTATGTGACTCTAAAGGGGTTATTTATCGTGGTCGCGATGAAAATATGGAAGAAACCAAAGCAGCCTATGCGATTGAAGACAATGGCAGCCGTACATTAGGTGATGTTATTCCTGGCGCGGATATTTTCCTCGGATGCTCCGGGCCGGGCGTATTGACTCAGGACATGGTGAAAACCATGGCGAAAGATCCCCTCATCATGGCGCTGGCAAACCCTGAGCCAGAAATTCTGCCGCCATTGGCTAAACAAGTTCGCCCTGATGCCATCATTTGTACCGGTCGTTCTGATTATCCGAATCAGGTTAATAATGTTCTCTGTTTCCCATTCATTTTCCGTGGCGCGCTGGATGTTGGTGCGACAACCATCAATGAAGAGATGAAACTGGCTTGTGTTCACGCTATTGCTGATTTGGCGATGGCAGAGCAGAGTGAAGAAGTGGCTTCTGCTTATAATGATCAGGATCTGTTTTTTGGCCCGGAATATATTATTCCCAAGCCATTTGATCCACGCCTGATTGTTAAAATCGCTCCGGCAGTGGCTAAAGCCGCAATGGATTCCGGCGTGGCAACCCGCCCAATTGAAGATTTTAGCGTGTATATAGAGAAACTGAATGAGTTTGTCTATAAAACAAATTTGTTTATGAAACCTATTTTTTCTCAGGCCAAAAAAGCGGAAAAACGGATTGTTTTGGCCGAAGGGGAAGAAGTGCGTGTATTGCATGCAACGCAAGAGCTGATCTCTCTTGGATTGGCTTATCCGATCCTGATTGGCCGCCCAAGTGTTATCGAAAAGCGTATCCAGAAACTGGGGCTGCATATTGAAGCGGGTAAAGATTTTGAGGTCGTCAATAATGAGAACGATCCGCGCTTCAAAAAATACTGGCAAGAATATTACCAGATTATGAAACGTCGTGGCGTTTCTGCGGAACAGGCGCGCCGTGCGGTCATTGGTAATCCAACCTTGATTGGGGCGATTATGGTGCTGCGTGGGGAGGCTGATGGCCTGATTTGCGGCACCGTAGGCAGTTACAGTGAACATTATGATGTGGTGAAAAATGTCTTTGGTTTCCGTGAAGGGGTTCATACTGCTGGTGCTATGAACGCATTACTCTTGCCAAGTGGTAATACTTTTATCGCTGATACCTATGTCAATAATAATCCAACACCTGAACAACTGGCTGAGATTACCCTCATGGCCGCAGAAAGTGTTCGTCGTTTTGGTATTGAACCAAAAGTTGCGTTGCTTTCTCATTCAAGTTTTGGTTCTGCGGATTGCCTCTCTGCCCAGAAAATGCGCCGGACGCTGGAATTGGTCAATGAAATGTCACCTTCACTTGAAATTGATGGTGAAATGCATGGTGATGCCGCGTTGGTTGAAAGTATCCGCCGTGACATTATGCCGGATAGCCCACTGAAGGGGGCGGCGAATCTGTTAATTATGCCTAATATGGAAGCTGCCCGTATCAGTTATAACCTGCTGCGCGTAACCAGTTCTGAAGGCGTTACTGTTGGCCCGGTGCTAATGGGCGTGGCAAAACCGGTACACATTCTGACGCCAATTGCTTCTGTACGTCGTATCGTCAATATGGTCGCTTTGGCAGCTGTTGAAGCGCAGACTCATCCATTGTAATACTCATGGGTTAAAACGGCCCCGGTTGCCTGGAGGGAACCGGGGCCGTTTATTGTAAATAATTCTTATTATCTATATGATGCGGAAAAATATTATATGGATAACGGACGTTATGACATTTATCTCTACTGTAAAATCTTTTCTGATTATCTGTGGCTTACTCATCTTATCCGGGTGTGCATCGGTACAACAAAAGTCCATACCTCAAGTGCTTTCACCCGAACTGACCCAGCAAGGGCTGATTGTCGATCTCAAAACAGGCAACGCTCTTACTCCTGATGAATTGATTAATCAATTGGCATCACATCAGCGGATCATTGTGGGTGAAAAACACGATAATCCATACCATCATCAGATTGAGCTTTGGCTGGTTCAGCAACTTCGTTTTAAAAGAGAACATGGTGCGGTTTTGCTGGAAATGATTAACCCTGACCAGCAGGAAAAAGTGAATAAAGTTAAAAGTTGGTTGCAAACTAAACCTAGCGTGCGTGAAAGCCGTATAAAAGAGTTGTTGGCATGGCGCGATGGCTGGCCGTGGCAGTTGTATGGCGGGTTGGTCATGGAGCTTATGCAACAACCTTATCCATTACTGTTTGCAAACCTGAATCGCAGTGAAGTTAAAGCTGTTTGCTGTAACCCGCCGGTTCTCCAGGGAGATATTTCCGTCTCTAAAAATGTAAAATCGCGGATTGAAGCGACGATTAAAGATGCTCACGGCGGTGAAATAACAGCACAACAATTATCTGTTATGACGACTATTCAGCAGATGCGGGATCGCCGAATGGCAGAGCAGCTACTTAAAGCCCCGGCGCCTGCCACATTGATTGCGGGTGCATACCATGCAACGAAAATAATGGGTGTTCCTTTACATATTAAGGATCTGTCGCCACTAGAAGATCTGGTGGTGTTGATTATGGCTGAAAAAGGCAATGTATTGGACAGTCAACATGCAGACTATATCTGGTATACACCAGCAAAAAAACCATAGATATTTTAAGTAAATGATGGTTTCTTTCCGGTAGTTAAAGGGCCTTGGCACATGGATGTGCGCAAGTTAACGATATATATAAAAACAATTTTCATTAGCATATGAAATTAATTATCATTACTAAATGATAATTAAAATTATGCACTGTAATCCATGTTGACGCTGACAAACCCCATCTTTCAAACAAATCCTGTTAAAAAAGGACTTGCTTTTACTGTTGCTATTGCTGCTCACCTCATTTGGGTTATGTGGATTATCTATCAGCCAGAAGAGATCCCTGGTGAACTGATGCCCCCTCCGGCAGTGATGATGGAATTTTCATTGCTGACAGAAGCAACACATCAAATACAGAAACAATCTATTGGTATTGAACAGCAACTTTCTGTTGCCAGCCGGCAGCAGGAAAGTGCGGTTAATGAGATGAAAGCACCTGAGCTGATTAAAAATGAGCAGGCTCAAATACTGGTGCATAAGCCTAAAAAACAGAAAAAGAACCCGGAAGAGCAGAAGAAAACATCGCAAGTGAAGCGACAGCAGGCAGAGGAAGAGAGTGAAAAGTCTCAGAATAGTGCTGCGAGGGTAAGCAGTACTGCTACGTCGGCTAATTTGACTTCGCGGGTCGCGGCCCCATATGACAGTGATTCAAATACTGTCGTTGATGCGGATGCTTTATGGCGGGCTGAGGTTATCGGGCATTTGAATCGTTATAAACGTTACCCCGAGGATGCAGAGAGAAGAAACCGCACTGGCCGGCCTACAGTCAGATTCACCATTAATAAACAGGGTTATGTAACTAACAGCGATTTAGTCCGTCGTTCAGGTACCCATTCTCTGGACAGGGAAGCGAGGCAAGTTCTGGCGAGAGCGCAGCCATTACCGATTCCTCCTGATAGCGTTTTAAAAGGCAGTGAAATTACGATAGAACTGCCGATTGATTTTAATTTAACTAATCGAATCTTTTAGCGACTTAAGGACAGCAGATATGTTAAAGCAGCAAGAGCGGTTTGCCCTGGGAACTAAAGGGCTGTTATTAACGTTTTTATTGAGCGGCTGGTTGAACTCCGCCGCCGCAGAGGGAGAAATTATGCCACCAAAGACCATGAAACAACCACATCAGATGACGATTCACGGTGATACCCGTACAGATGATTATTACTGGATGCGGGATGATAATCGCAAGGATCAAAAAATCATTGATTATCTGACAGCCGAAAATAAATACACCGAACAGATGCTGAAACCCGGAGAGCAATTGCGGGATACATTATATGAAGAAATGGTCGGCAGGATGAAACAGGATGATCAGTCTGTACCCTATACTTATAACGGGTATATTTATCGTACCGTCTATGAAGCTGGAAAAGATTTCCCGATTTATCAGCGTAAACCTGTTGATGATTCATCAGACTGGCAGGTTCTGGTGGATGGTAATGAAAGAGCTAAAGGTCAGGAATATTATCAACTGAGTAATTTTGCTATTTCTCTGGATAATAAACGCATTGCAATTGCTGAAGATACTCAGGGGCGCCGTAATTATCAGATCTCTTTTAAAGACATCGCTGATAGCCAGTGGAGTAATGACGTAATAAAAAATACTTCCGGCGACATTGTTTGGGCAAATGATAGCAATACACTGTTTTATGTGCGCAAGCATTCACAGACTTTATTGCCATACCAAGTATTTCGTCACCAATATGGTACAAATACCACTGAAGACCAGAAAATATATCAGGAAGAAGATGAGCGTTTTTATTTAGGCATAGCTAAAAGTTCCTCCCGTGATTATATTATGTTGTCGATAGTCAGTAATTCGACTTCTGAATATTTGCTGATTGATGCGAATAAGCCACAGGCTGAACTTCAGGTATTTTCTCCTCGTCAGGAAGGACGGGAGTATTATATTGACCATTTCCGTGACCATTTTTACATTCGCTCAAATCATGAAAGCGAAACTTATGGGCTTTATCAAACTAGTGCCATAAATACGCCGTGGAAAACAGTGATTGCTCCGCAACAGGAGACGGATCTTGAAGATTTTGCACTGTTTAATAACTGGTTGGTCGTTCAGGAGCGAACGAAAGGATTGCCGACAATTCGTCAGATTAATTGGGAAACTGATCAGGAAAAACAGATTAAGTTTGATGATCCAAGTTATATGGCATGGATTGATTACAACCCTGAACCTGATACTGATGTTATGCGTTATGGTTATTCATCCATGACAACACCAAGCTCGACATTCCAGTGGAATATGAAAACTGGTGAGCGGGAATTACTTAAACAGCAGGAAGTCAAAGGCTTTGATAAACATCATTATGAGAGTCAGCGTATTTGGGTGAAAGCCCGTGATGGCGTGGAGGTTCCTGTTTCTTTGGTTTATCGTAAGTCACTGTTCAAAAAAGGCCAGAACCCGATCCTGATATATGGTTATGGGGCTTATGGTATCAGTATGGATCCTTCATTCAGTTCACCACGATTGAGTTTATTAGATCGGGGCTTTGTTTACGCGCTGGTACATGTGCGTGGCGGCGGTGAATTGGGTAAAAAATGGTACCTGCAAGGTAAAGTCGAAAATAAAATGAATAGTTTTACTGACTTTATTGATGTGACCAAGGCACTGATTGCTCAGAAATATGGCGATAGCAAACGGGTTTATGCTATGGGAGGCAGTGCCGGTGGTTTGCTGATGGGGACGGTGATTAATCAGGCTCCGGAATTATATCGTGGCGTGGTTGCTCAGGTGCCATTTGTTGATGCGGTTACAACTATGCTCGACTCCTCTATTCCATTGACAGTCGGAGAATATGAAGAGTGGGGTAATCCGGAAAATAAAGAAGATTATCTTCGAATTAAATCATATAGCCCGTATGACAATATAAAGCATCAGCGCTATCCAAACTTATTAGTCACGAGTGGATTTCATGATTCACAGGTTCAATATTGGGAACCGACTAAATGGGTAGCAAAATTACGGGATATGAAAAAAGGTGACTCTATT
Organism: Photorhabdus viridis; assembly: GCF_040256935.1. Taxonomy (NCBI): domain Bacteria; kingdom Pseudomonadati; phylum Pseudomonadota; class Gammaproteobacteria; order Enterobacterales; family Morganellaceae; genus Photorhabdus; species Photorhabdus viridis. The sequence goes on along the minus strand of NZ_JBEJZY010000015.1, from coordinate 59,017 downwards.
TTATTATTGGAAACTAATATGAGTGCCGGGCATGGTGGTAAATCAGGCCGTTTTAACCGACTGAAAGACACTGCACTGGATTACAGTTTTATTTTGATGCTGGATGATGCTAAGAAGTATTTCCCACAATTAAAAGATAACTGAAAGAAATTATAAATATAAGTTTTTATTAAAAGCGCTGATAATTATTTATCAGTGCTAATTATTTCTATTTTTTTTGAAAATGGGCATGTAAACAAATATTTATTTGTATGCATTTTGGATGATTGAAATGAAAATAATGACAAAAATAGCAAGGATCGGGGTTGTTTTTATTGGACTTCAAGGGCTTGCGTATGGTGAGGAAAAGCAAGAGGGGAAATCAGATAAGGTGCTGAAATTCAGTAGTCTTAAGGTTTCGGGTTCACAGGATAATGCTGAAGTACGGGCAATGGAAAAACCCGGCTCTTATAGTTCTAAAGGTGAAGATACTAAACTTCAGTCAGTAGATAGTATATTGCGCAGTATGCCAGGAACTTATACTCAAATAGATCCGGGGCAGGGAACGGTGAGTGTGAATATTCGCGGACTAAGTGGCTTTGGGCGAGTTAATATGATGGTTGATGGTGTTAGCCAGAGTTTTTATGGTACATCTCCGACCAGTCCAGCCCACGGTACTACTTATAGCCAATTTGGTGCAATAATTGATCCTAATTTTATCGTGGGAATCGATGTCAACCGTGGTCAATCTGATGGTTCAGATAGCGTTAATGCATTAGTGGGTAGCGCTAATTTCCGTACAATTGGCGTAGATGATGTGATATTCGCGGGGAATTCGTTGGGAATACGCACAAAAGTAAATTATGGTAATAATGGTATTGGTCATAATGGCATGATAGCGGTTGCAGGTAAAACCTCGGCGTTCAATTCTGAAGGTTCAATAGGCGCTATGCTGGCTGTCAGCGGACATTCAATTGATGCGCATTATAAGAATGGCGACGGAGTATTAAGCGATGAGTTTGCTACAAATGAATCATTTAAGCAAAAACCTAATTCGCAATTAATTAAAATAAATATTAAACCGAGCGACTTTCATGATATGGAGCTCAGTGGACGGAATTATCATAATAAATTTACCCGTCGTCATATTGATAGCCGGGATGTTTACCTAAAATACAATTACGCACCATTCAGCGAATGGATTGATATAAAATTACTGGCCAGCACCAGTGAGGGGACTCAACGCTACGAAGGTGATTCACTTTATAAGCTGCTGAATAGCAATGCTAAAAATAGATCAGATGCAATAGATATCAGTAATATCAGCCGTTTCGGCTATGGTGATACAGATTTTGAACTGACATTCGGCAGTAAGTTGATGAAAACCGAATATAGCAGGACAACGAATAGTGTCTATTCTGGCAAAGGTCAAGATGCAGAAGAAAGGAAAAAATATGAAAAAACGGATAGTGAGGTAAAAGAAAATAATGTTTTTGCACCAAGTGGTAAACAAGATATTGCCAGTATTTATGGTGGGCTGAAAATTAGTCGTGGAATTTATCGGGCAGACATTTCGTTTAATTATATGGACTACAGTGTCAAAGGTCATAAACCGGCTTGTGATCTGCGGATCCCTTGTTTCCCTCAGTGGGAAACTGAATTGGATTTGAAACAACGTGGATTTAATCCAGGTGTTTTACTATCAGCAGAAATTATTCCTGAATTTCAGCCATTCGTCAGTTATGCCCGTTCAATGAGAGCGCCAAATATTCAGGAAATTTTCTATAGTAATGAAGGTGGTGGATCCATGAACCCATTTTTGAAAGGAGAGACATCAGACACCTATCAAATTGGCTTTAACAGTTTCCGTCCAGACTTGATTGTAAAAGGAGATACCTTCCGCCTGAAGGCTTCCTGGTATCAATCTAAAATAAAAGATTATATTCTCAGTGAAATCTGGCTTATCTGTGGCAATAGGAAAACATGTAGAGCTGATAGTTCAGTAGATTACGATACAGTCGATCCTAACATCAAAATGTATATCTATCATAATAGTCTGACACCAGTAAAAATAAGCGGGTATGAAATTTCTGCTGATTATGATGCGGGTATATTTTATAGCAAATTGGCTTATAGCTGGCAAAAAACGCGCCAGCCAACTTCCGCCGCTACAGCGCATTTTGGTGCCGATCCCGTGTCACAATTGCCTGACAGTTTTATGATTCTGGATACCGGTGTCCGTTTATTTGATGAGAAAGTCCGTGTTGGTGCGATTGTTAAATATACGGGTGATTCTCATAGGCTGGACCCAGATCAATATAATGTTGATGACGACGGGCGGGTTATATTGCAAAAGGAACCTAAAATTCCAACAATAGTCGATCTTTATAGTGATTATCAGATAAATAAAAATGTGCTGTTGAAATTTTCAGTACAGAACTTGGCAAATAAAAATTATTCTGAAGCACTTAATCGCGCAAATTCGTCGCCATTAATGATTGAACAAACTTCGTCTATGCAAACAGCCAGAGGGCGTACTTATATTGCAGGCGCAGAAATCCGTTTTTAATATAGGAAAAATAAGTGGCAAGGAATGCCACTATTTCTGACTCGCTGGTCGTTTTTTACGTTCTTTCTTAATTTTAATCACTTCACTCTCAATCCAGCCATCTTGTAACCGGGTTTTCAGAGTATCACCAACGTGCACTTGTTTGGTTTGTTTCAGTAATTTTCCATCAGGGACTTCGCTGATGCTGTAACCACGGGCCAGTGTTGCCAGTGGGCTGACGGCTTCCATTCGTGAGCAGGAAACAGCAAATTTTTCTCTGGAACGGCTGATTTGTCGTTCGATCGCTTGTTTTAGCCGAAAATCTTGTTGCTGAATCTGTTGGCTATACTGGCGGATCTGCTGACTGGGTTTTGAATACCAGAGCCGTTGTTGCAATTTCTCATAAGCCAGATCGCTTTGTCGCAGATGTCGTTGCAAGCTGTCAGTGAGTCGCTGGCGTAAACTGACCAGTAAGTTTTGCTGACGAGCTAGCCGTAAATGAGGGTGCTGTTGTTGTAAACGATGAGATAACAGGCTAAAAATCTGTTGTTTTTGGGCAAAAAAGTAATCCATTGCCATTTCCAATCGCTGCTGTTGCGACTGGATTTGACGTAACAATTCGAGCTGATTACGGCTGACTAATTCAGCGGCTGCTGATGGTGTCGGGGCCCGCAAATCTGCCACGAAATCAGCAATGGTAACATCCGTTTCATGGCCGACTGCACTGACTATCGGAATATCACTGTGAAAAATCGCTCTGGCGACGCGTTCATCATTGAAACTCCATAAATCTTCCAACGAGCCACCACCGCGGCCGACGATCAATACATCACATTCTTGCCTTGCATTAGCTAATTCAATTGCCTGAATAATCTGTAGCGGCGCTTCGGTTCCTTGAACGGCTGTTGGATAAATGACGATTGGCAATGATGGATCACGGCGTTGCAAAATATTCAGCATATCATGCAGGGCGGCGCCACTGGCTGATGTAATCACCCCAAGCTGTTGAGCAGGAGAGGGAAGGGGTTTCTTATGACTCTGATCAAATAATCCTTCGTCATTGAGTTTCTGTTTCAATAATTCAAACTGTTGCTGTAACAGCCCATCACCGGCGGGTTGCATACTTTCAACAATAAGCTGATAGTCCCCCCTGGGTTCATAAAGCGTAATTGCCGCGCGAACTAAAACCTGCTGACCGTTTTGTGGTTTGAATGTCGCCCGTTGATTACTACTGCGAAACATTGCGGCCCGCACCTGAGCGCGTTCATCTTTCAGTGTGAAATACCAGTGGCCGGAGGAGGGTTGAGAAAAATTCGATATTTCAGCACTCACCCAAATTCTGCCCATTTCCATTTCGAGCAGTTGACGGACCGTCTGATTGAGGCGGCTGATAGAAAAAATTCCAGTATTAGAAGGTAGTGACATTTGAGCCAGATCAAATTCCAAAACAAGGGCTTAATTCACCGATACTAACGTTCGTTATAAAGTAAGCAAGAAATTTTTTCACAAAATGCTGGAGGCAACCGATTACGTTCTGTATAATGCCGCGGCAATATTTTATCCCTTAAATTGCCCGCAGCCTGGTGAGATATTGCTTATGTTACGAATTAAAAAAGAAGCTTTAACCTTTGATGATGTTTTGTTAATTCCTGCCCACTCTTCTGTTCTGCCTAACACTGCTGATCTGTCTACTCGACTGACTTCCACTATTCGTCTGAATGTTCCTATGCTGTCTGCGGCTATGGATACCGTGACTGAATCCGGCCTGGCTATCGCGCTGGCTCAGGAAGGCGGAATTGGTTTTATTCATAAAAATATGTCTATTGAGCGCCAGGCGGAAGAAGTTAGCCGGGTGAAAAAACATGAGAGCGGTGTTGTGACAAATCCCGTCACGGTGGCCCCTAAAACCACGCTGCGTGAAGTTCAGGCACTGACAGAGCGTAATGGTTTTGCTGGCTATCCTGTTGTGACCGAAGGAAATGAGTTGGTTGGTATTATTACGGGTCGTGACGTACGTTTCGTTACCGATCTGGATCAGCCGGTTACTGCGGTAATGACGCCTAAAGAGCGTCTGGTAACGGTAAAAGAAGGCGAAGCCCGTGATGTTGTGTTGCAGAAAATGCACGAAAAACGGGTTGAAAAAGCGCTGGTGGTTGATGAAGACTTTCATCTGCTTGGCATGATCACGGTTAAGGATTTTCAGAAAGCGGAACGTAAACCTAATGCCTGTAAGGATGGGCATGGACGTTTACGCGTTGGGGCCGCGGTTGGCGCAGGTGCTGGTAATGAAGAACGCGTTGATGCGTTGGTTGCCGCCGGTATTGATGTTCTGCTGATTGATTCATCACACGGTCATTCTGAAGGTGTATTGCAGCGTATTCGTGAAACCCGCGCTAAATATCCGAATCTACAGATTATTGGCGGTAACGTGGCGACGGGAGAAGGTGCAAAAGCGTTGGTAGAAGCTGGTGTCAATGCGGTTAAAGTCGGTATTGGTCCTGGTTCTATCTGTACTACCCGTATTGTGACAGGTGTCGGTGTGCCGCAAATTACCGCTATTTCTGATGCGGTTGAGGCGCTGGAAGGCACAGGGATCCCGATTATTGCGGATGGTGGTATTCGTTTCTCCGGTGATATCGCTAAAGCAATTGCCGCAGGGGCTTCCTGTGTCATGGTCGGTTCCATGTTGGCAGGAACGGAAGAATCCCCAGGAGAAATTGAACTGTTCCAAGGGCGTTCATTTAAATCTTATCGTGGAATGGGTTCTCTGGGCGCGATGTCTAAAGGTTCTTCCGATCGCTATTTCCAAACTGACAATGCCGCAGATAAACTGGTACCGGAAGGCATTGAAGGCCGAGTTGCCTATAAGGGATTGCTGAAAAATATTATCCATCAGCAAATGGGAGGCCTGCGTTCCTGTATGGGGCTGACTGGCTGCGCAACTATTGATGAATTGAGAACCAAAGCTGAATTTGTTCGTATTAGTGGTGCGGGTATTCAGGAAAGCCACGTTCACGATGTAACCATTACCAAAGAGTCTCCAAACTACCGGTTAGGTCTGTAATTCATATTTATTGTGGCTCCTGTAGGAGCCACCTAACTTCTTTATTTCTTATTTACTTGTTTTTTGGAATTCGCCGCACATGACAATAAATATCCATCAGCACCGTATTCTTATCCTTGATTTTGGTTCGCAATATACTCAGTTGATTGCTCGCCGTATCCGTGAAATCGGGGTTTACTGTGAACTTTGGGCATGGGATGTAACGGAAGAACAAATCCGTGAATTCAACCCAAGCGGTATTATTCTTTCCGGTGGACCGGAGAGTACTACAGAGCAGGAAAGTCCACGTGCGCCTGAATATGTTTTTAACGCCGATATTCCTGTACTGGGTGTCTGCTATGGCATGCAAACTATGTCGATGCAACGCGGTGGCAAGGTAGAAAGTTCTACTGAACGTGAATTTGGTTATGCTCAGGTTGAAATTAAAGCGGAAAGTGCATTGCTTCGTGGTATCCAGGATTCGTTGAATGAGCAGGGTAAACCGTTACTGGATGTATGGATGAGTCATGGTGATAAAGTCACTGCAATCCCTGAGGATTTTATCACCATTGCCAGCACTGATACCTGCCCGTTTGCCATTATAGCGAATGAAGAAAAACGTTTTTATGGTGTACAGTTCCATCCGGAGGTCACCCATACCCATCAAGGGCAACGCATACTGGAACGTTTTGTATTGGATATTTGCCAATGTGCAGCTTTGTGGACTCCTGCTTCGATTATTGAAGATGCGGTTGTAAGTCTGCGTGAACAGATTGGTGACGATCACGTTATTTTGGGGTTGTCCGGTGGTGTTGATTCCTCTGTCACTGCGTTATTACTGCATCGCGCAATTGGCAAACGCCTGACCTGTGTATTTGTCGATAACGGTTTACTGCGTTTGAATGAAGCCGATCAGGTAATGGAAATGTTTGCTGGTAAATTTGGGCTGAATATCGTCCATGTTCCCGCAGAAGATCGCTTCCTTACTGCATTGTCTGGCATCAATGATCCGGAAGAAAAACGCAAAACCATTGGCCGTGTGTTTATTGAAGTGTTTGATCAAGAGGCAAGTAAACAGACTCAGGTTAAATGGTTGGCGCAAGGCACTATTTACCCGGATGTTATTGAATCAGCTGCCTCTGCGACAGGTAAAGCACACGTCATCAAATCTCACCATAACGTAGGTGGTTTGCCGGAAGAGATGAAACTGGGTCTGGTGGAACCGCTGAAAGAGTTGTTCAAAGATGAAGTTCGCAAGATTGGCCTGGAGCTGGGATTACCTTATGACATGCTGAATCGCCATCCATTCCCAGGTCCTGGACTGGGTGTTCGTGTCTTGGGTGAAGTGAAGAAAGAGTACTGTGACCTGCTGCGTCGTGCGGATGCTATCTTTATTGAAGAACTGCACAAAGCTGATTTGTACAATAAAGTAAGCCAGGCATTTACTGTATTCCTGCCTGTTCGTTCTGTGGGTGTTATGGGGGATGGACGTAAATATGACTGGGTTGTCTCTTTACGTGCAGTAGAAACAGTCGATTTCATGACCGCACATTGGGCGCATTTGCCTTATGATTTCCTTGGCCGAGTTTCTAACCGGATCATCAATGAAGTCAATGGAATCTCAAGAGTTGTGTATGACGTCAGCGGTAAACCGCCTGCGACGATTGAGTGGGAATAAGCCCACAGCGTTTATAGACATCCGCTGAAGCCTAAAAACACCAATAAAACCAAAGAGTTTTTTGGTGTTTTTATTGATGATATTTACCGAGCTTGAATTGTATCCATCCGCTGGATATAACTTAGATTGGATTGAATGAGCGTTGAGGGGTGCGCCCGCGTTCAGCATATATCTGATAGGATTTAGCTTTCTTTTCACGATGCGCGCTATGAAATAAAGCAATAATTCCAATTACATCTGATGATATTATGATCTACCGGGCTATTGTCATATTATAGCTTCAGGTGATGTTCAGATGTTTAATCATTAATTAATTTTCCATTTGTTACTCTTTTACTAATGGAACAGTGAAGTTAATGATAAAAATTTTATTGCAAGAGTATTATATTGATATTTATACATTAAAATTCCAATAGACATTAAGATAGTCGAAAGAGGCTCTTTATTATGGTGATATGCTTTAATAATTAAACAATATATAATCACCAGCAATGTATTTGTGTCTGTTTTATTTTCACCTATAAATATTAGGCAGAGTAAAGACCTATGACGATATAAAGATTAGCTTTTTTACTCTAGCCTATATTGATTTATCTTATATAAGATGGTGGATTTCTATTTAAAACATAAATAATTAAAATCGTTGTTACAGTACCGCTTCCGATAATGCCTGCTAACCAATTATGCCCATTCAATCCTAAGATTAAAGCGACAAATAGAGAGGCAAAAGTCAGTAATAACCCACAATTTTGTCCTCTTATTCTTTTTCTTATTGTCTGCTCTAAGGCAATTTTTTCCATTTCATGCCTATGCTTCTGTTGTTGTTCGATTAAGATTAAGAATCTATCCGTTGCCCCCTTTGTATATCGTTCATAAATAGTTAATATTTCCGAATCAGGAAGCTGGTAATATAATGGGTTGATATCACTTGGATAGATTTGTTTATCTATTTTTGGGTGTTTTTTGTTTATTCTCTTGGTCATATATCGTCTCTTTCCCTGTAGATAATATAATTTCATCATTGAACTGCTTCAATACAACAGCAAAATCCGCACGGACTTTATCCAGATCATCAGATAAAGTTTCAACATCACTCTTTGATGGAATAAGATCAAGGTAGTTTGTATTCGGCATAATGTCGAATCTTGGTGAAATAGATCTTAATTTATTAAAATATTGTATGAAAATGTTCATTCTATTACCTGTATTATTAGCTGTTTATGTTAGTTAAATCACTTATTAATAACTTGTGTTTTCTCGATTTTTGATTGGAAAATAATACCTGATAAATATATTTATTCCACAAAAATATTGCGAGCGGGCTCAAAAATAGTTATGAAAATAGTGGAGTGTAATTTCATTTAAAATAATGATTAATCGCTTATATAGAATTATTAAGTAGTATGATTTACGATGAAAAGTATCAGAATATGCTATAGTATCCGCTGATTTTTACTTATTTTTTGGGAATTATATGTCTTATCAATGCCCCTTATGCCATCAACCTTTATTGCTAACCCGGCAGCAATGGCGCTGTGAAAATAATCATCAGTTTGATTGTGCTAAAGAAGGGTATGTCAATCTGATGCCCGTTCAGTATAAAAGGTCCAAAGAGCCAGGAGACAGCCCGGAGATGATGCAGTCAAGAAGGGCATTTTTGGATTCAGGACATTATCAATCATTACAACAACGGGTTTTAGAACTGCTGGAAAAGTATCTGCCAGAAAATGCAGATAGTTTGCTGGATATAGGATGCGGTGAAGGTTATTACACCGCCGCGGTTGAAGAGCGGTTAAGCAAGGGGCGTAATCTTAACATTTATGGGTTAGATGTTGCTAAGATCGCTGTACGTTATGGCGCTAAACGCTATCCTTCTGTCAGTTTCTGTGTTGCGTCAAGCCATCGTTTGCCATTTGCCGATAAGTCTCTTGCTGGGGTGTTGCGAATTTATGCGCCTTGCAAAGCAGAAGAGTTGGCAAGGGTGATTAAGTCACAAGGAATTGTTCTGACAGTCACTCCTGGCCCTCGACATCTTTATCAGCTCAAGGAGTTGATTTATCAAAATATTCATCTTCATCCATTGAAAACAGAACAATTGGCAGGATTTGAATTGATAACAGATGAGTCATTATCTTATTCAATGAAATTAGATGGAATACAAGCGTGTCATTTATTACAGATGACGCCATTTGCCTGGCGGGCAACTGAAACGGTGAAAAAAGAACTGGCAAATAAGGCGCTGTTTGAATGCGAAACTGATTTTATATTGCGGGTTTATCAACGCCTTAGATAATCAGGATTTCAGCCCAAAATACAGTTCTTGAGAGATTAATATTTTGGGCTGAAGATATTATTTCGCGTACATAAACAATTCGAGATGTTCAAATAAGATATTGAAACCAATCGCAATTAGAATAAACCCACCAATAAATTCAGCGCGTTTGCCCAGCAGCGGGCCAATATAGCGGCCAATTAACATCCCCAATGTTGCCATAATCATTGTCATCATACCGATAGCTATCGCAGTATGCACGATATTGACCTGAAGAAAAGCGAGTCCGATACCGATTGCCATTGCATCCAGGCTGGTAGCAATGGCTGTTGCTATTAGTACCATTAAGTTGTGGCGACAGGGTGATTCGCACTTTTTTTCCTGATTCGCTTTAAAACTCTCTGTAATCATTCGACAGCCTAGAATAAATAACAGAGTAAAAGCAATCCAGTGATCCCATTCCATAATATATTGACTGGCATAAAGCCCCATAGACCAACCAATTAGTGGGGTACAGGCTTCTATCAGGCCAAATATCAAACCAGTACGGATTGCTTCACGAAAATGTGGTTTATGTAGTGTGGCCCCTTTACAAATTGCAGCAGCAAAGGCATCCATTGAGAGTGCTAAAGCTAAGATAAGGGTTGCGTACATATTCATTAAAATAACCTCGGTTGGGCGTTTCCATATACATATAATCCATCCCCAACCAATGATGGTGTTATATGCTATGGTCTTGCCAACCGAAATAAGGTTGCCCGCACCACGTTTTATTTTTAAACGAGCGTGTTGATACGAGCTTTTCAGAAAAATTAACTAAATCGTTTTCCTGAAACAGGCTACTCCCCATGACTTTTTAAAAGATAGCACAATAATTCAAAAAGGGAAAATAATATTGTTTTTAGGATTGAGGTATAATGTCGATAATAATTATCATTATCTATTATGTGATGGAAATAAAAGTCAGCACCCAGGCTGACTGTTTATTATTGTTTAATTTATTATTTGTTCTTATCTATCTGTTTTCGATAAGAAATTTATAAATTCTTTCTAAATCATCAAGTTGGCTTACTGATAGATATAACTTCTTATTTTCCAAGCCAATAACCAAGATGCCATCTTCAGATAAATTTATGGTTTTTATTCGATCATAGGAAATAAATGTGTTTGCATAGAAGAAACCGTTATTTTTAAATAACAATTTAGGTGAGCGTATATAGGCAATATAAATAGTCACCAGGATAGTAAATAACAATAAATATGTGGTTAAACGGCTGCCATAAGCAGTGATGTTATTATAAACAACAATAAGTATCAGGATAATAAAGATGAGAGCATCAATTTTGTGCTTTCTTTTTAGCTTTATTTGTAAGTAAGTTTTCCCTTTCAGCAGATTAACCACAAATTCATCATAGACAGCGAAAGCCAGCATTAATACGATTAAACCAACTAATACCATATCATTAAGGCTCATTCTTTAATCCCTGTGTTGCTGTAGAAAAGAAAATTCGGGGGAGGAGTTCCCCCTTCCCCGAATAGATTAACTATAGACCGAGGAAACCAAATCTGGCGCCAATAATCCCCAGAATAAAGAAGCCAATAATAATCCACAGAGCATTGACTTTATTCCGTAATAGCCACATACAGGAAAATGTCAGTAACAGTGGGACCAGGCCCGGCATCAACTGATCGAGGATATTCTGAACTGTGGTTATTGTATTTTCACCTGTTTGCTGGTTAGGAATTTCTGATACAACCAGCGGGATATTGACTTTCGTCCATTTATTAACTAATGCCCCCATGACAAACAGGCCAAGAATTGACGCCCCTTCCGTCATTTTTTGCAGGAAACCGCCACCCATATCCTGAACGATATCAATCCCTTTCTTATAACCATAAGAGATACCTGAATAGAGAACCAACAGGCGTACTAGGTTAAATAAGAAGAAGAACAGCACAGGCCCAAGCCAACTGCCACTCATGGCGAGACCCGCACCCAGAGCGGCAAACACCGGCCGAACTGTGCCCCAGAATATCGGGTCGCCAACACCAGCCAGCGGCCCCATCAAACCCACTTTGATGCCGTTGATGGCGCCATCATCAATCGGAGCGCCGTTAGCGCGCTGTTCTTCCATTGCCATTGTGACGCCCAGTACAGGCGCGACGACGTAAGGATGAGTGTTAAAGAATTCCAGGTGGCGTTTAATTGCTTGTTTCCGCTCATCGGTATTTTCCGGATACAGGCGACGAAGAGCCGGAACCATAGAGAAACAGAAACCCAGAGCCTGCATACGTTCAAAGTTCCATGAACCTTGGAATACATTAGAACGGAGAAATACACCGCGGATGTCACTTGGTGTTAGTTTCTTCTGGTCTGCTGTCTGAGCAGTAGTTTTTGTTGTATCTAACATGTTGCTCATCCTCTTAATCTAATTCGTTATCAAGGTGGTTATTGGCTTGTCCAGGGGCAGAAACCACCTGAGATTTGTTATATTTGGGGCTTAACTGGATGTACAGTACGGCCATAACAATACCAATAATACCTAATGCAACTAGGTTGAAGTTAGTGAATGCCGCTGTGACGAAACCCAGGTAGAAGAATGGCATCAGGTAGCCGGCACGCATCATATTGATGACCATCGCGTAACCAACCACCACGATCATTCCCCCTGCGATGTTCAGGCCATCTGTTACTACTTTAGGGATAGACGCGAGTAATTGCTGGACTTCATTGGTGCCAACAGATAATGCGACAATCAGGGCAGGGATGGCGATACGCATAGCCTGGAGCAGTAATGCGGATAAGTGGATAAAGCTGATAGCCCGAAGGTTACCACGTTCTGCTGCGTTGTCAGCGGCATGTTGGAAGGCAACAGTGATAGTACGTACAATGATGGTCAGCACTTGTCCTGCGGCTGCCAGAGGAATAGCCAGGGCGATACCTTCACCGATATCACGGCCGCCAGCAATGACCAGGATAGTTGAGATGATTGATGCTAAAGCCGCATCCGGGGCAATTGCAGCGCCGATATTCATCCAGCCAAGCGCGATCATTTCCAGTGTACCGCCGATAATGACGCCGGTTGTCATATCACCAAGGATGATCCCAATTAAAGTACAGGCCACGAGTGGGCGATGGAATTGAAATTCATCAAGAATGGAATCCATTCCGACTATACAAGCTACGATGAATATCAATGCAATTTGAACAACGGTAATTTCCATTGTTTGTCTCCTATAACCAAATTAAATTCGGTAAGAAATTTTTGTCATTGAGTAATAGTTAAATTGCTCTGGTTTGTTTTTCGTTTTTAACCTTCTGGAGCAGATCCATCATTTGCAGACGGCTGTCACTGGCAACTTTACGGGCTTCGAGCTCAATGCCTCGTTCATCCAGTTTTTTGAAGGCCGCAATATCGGTTTCATCAACGGATATTGCGTTGTTAATCTGAGTTTTTCCCTGACGGAATGCCATTCCACCGATGTTTATAGATGTGATATCAACACCATCTTCGACTAGACGTAAAACATCTGTTGGATTTGTAAATAGCAACATAACACGCTCATTAGCGTATTTGGGGTTGTTATAAACGCGAACACATTTGGCAACGTCAACAACGTGAGCACTGAGCCCCGGCGGAGCAACCTGTTTTAGCAAGGTGGCGCGGACGGTATCAGCAGCAACTTCATCACTGACGACAATGATCCGTTTCACATTGGTCTCTTTTGTCCAACGAGTTGCAACCTGACCATGAATAAGGCGGTCATCAATCCGGGCTAGGGCTATTTTCATATGACCACCCGCTGATGGGGTAAATGAAGGCGCAGCCGCAGGCGTTACCGGTTTAGCAGGTTCGGCTTTTTGGGGCTCTTCCGTTTTCAGGGCCCGAATGCCTTCTTTTCCTGTTTCCAGAGCAACAGAAACCAGTTCTGTCAGAGATGGGTCGTCATCCCGGCACATAAAGGTTTCAACTAGCATCGGAACGTTAACTCCGGTGATGATCTCATAATTCTCTTTATCTACAGCGATACGGTTAGCTGCGTTGAATGGACTTCCTCCCCATGTATCAACAAGGAACAGTACACCTTGTTCTGTGTTAAGCGCTGAAAGTTTACTGTTGTATTTTTCAAATAAAGTATCGGCATTTTCACCAGGAACGAAGTCAATATAAGAAACATTTTCTTGTTCCCCAATTAACATCTCTGCGGTACGAAGCAGTTGCTCAGCCGCAGCTCCATGTGTGCCAATCATAATGGCTATACTCACCTGTTTTCCCCTCTGTTAACAATATAAACGCAGGACTATTACAAAGTTACTCCAATAATTTTGATGAATCATTCCTCCAATAAAAAGCATGTTTGTACGAATAATGACCTTTTATCAATGTGATACCTGAATATTTGACTTGATTTAGACTTTATCTCTTATTGACTGAAAAAATAGGCTGCTAGATTAACATTAGAAATACCTGAGGAAAATTGCTGTCAGTCAGAAAAAATGAAATAGATGAAAATGTTAACCATAAAACAATTTAATAATCTGAATATTGTGAAATTAATTTTTAATTATCTTAATATATTCATATTTTTGGTTATTTATTCTGTTTCCGGTAACATCTCATTAATTAAAAATTAAAAATATATTCATCTTTTTCGATCGAAAAGTGATCATTGAAGGGTTTTGCTAAAAATATCCCTACCTTAAAGTAGGGATATTTAGATGGAGGAAGGATTTACTGATCAAAAAACAGATTATTTATTTGATTAATCACACTGAACTTTAATCGCCAGACCACCACGGGATGTTTCACGATATTTAGCGTTCATGTCTTTGCCTGTTTCGTACATGGTTTCAATGACTTTATCGAGAGAAACCCGCGGTTCACTTGTACGGCGCAAAGCCATACGGGAAGAGTTGATGGCTTTTACTGAAGCAATGGCATTTCGTTCAATACAGGGCACCTGTACCTGGCCTGCAACCGGGTCACAAGTAAGGCCGAGATTATGTTCCATGCCGATTTCAGCGGCAATACAGACTTGTTCAGCACTGCCGCCCAACAGTTCAGCAAGGCCGGCCGCCGCCATTGAACAGGCAACACCCACTTCCCCCTGGCAACCAACTTCAGCTCCAGATATAGAGGCATTCATTTTATACAAAATGCCGATAGCGCCGGATGCCAGGAAATAGCGGATATACAGCTCTGGTGTTACAGGCTCAATGCAATGGTTGTAATAAGCGAGTACGGCAGGAACAATGCCGCAAGCGCCATTGGTTGGCGCGGTAACAACACGTCCACCCGCAGCATTTTCTTCATTGACTGCCAAGGCGAACATGTTCACCAGATCCACGACATTCATTGGGTCATTAGACAGGTTGTTTGATGAGGTCAGCATACGATGCAATGCCGCTGCACGGCGTGGTACACGCAATGGGCCAGGCAAAACGCCTTCTGTGTTCAGACCACGTTCAATACAAGCCTGCATGGTACCCCAGACATCAGCAAAATAAGCGTTAATTTCTTCTTTACTGTGGAGATCCAGTTCGTTTTTCATCATTAAACCGGAGATAGATAGCCCGGTTTTATTACAATTCATCAGTAATTCTTTTGCTGAATTGAATGGATATGGAACAGGTTTGATATCCTGAGAGGGTTTACCAAAATGCTCTTCATCAACAATAAAACCACCACCAATTGAGTAGTAGGTTTTGCTATAAACTTTTTTGTCTCCCGCGAATGCATGAATTTGCATACCGTTTTCATGTAATGACAGGTTATCACTACGGAAAACCATGCCGCTATCATGAGGGAAATCGACTTCATGTAAGCCATTGGCCAGCTTAATACGCTGAGTTTGCTCTACATCACGAATAAAACCGGGGATTGAATCAATATCAACGGTAGCTGGCAAATTACCTGCCAGACCCATGATAATGGCTATATCCGTATGATGACCTTTGCCGGTTAATGAGAGTGAGCCGTAAACATCGACGGCTACACGCGTGATAGAAGGCATTAAGCCCTGGTTTACCAGATCGTCGACAAACTGTTTGCCGGCTTTCATCGGGCCAACCGTATGAGAACTAGATGGGCCAATACCGACCTTAAACATGTCGAAAACGCTAATCACGCCAGACTCCTTAAAAAAGATAGAGATATAGTTATATATATTGGGGTACGCTACTTTACTGTGATTTAGTAGTGTTGATAAGTGAGTTTACAGTTTTTTTTGAATTATGATAGCAACTGTGACAAAAATGGATGAAAAAAACACAGGTTGATTATTTCTCATGATTTGGATCAAACCTGAACCTGTTGAGCTAATTGATAAATGATAGCGGCGGTCAGGCCCCAGATGAGTCTCCCCTGATACCAGTGAAAATAGATGCGATGTTGCTGACCACGGCGGTTAACATCAAGATAATGATAACTTGAAAGAGAAAGCGCTTCAGATAAAGGGATTTCGAATATACTGGAAACTTCTGTCGGGTTGCTGTGGAAAGACAGCCCTGGCGGTAATAACCCGACAATGGGTGTCACAAGATAACCGCTAATGCTGTCTAAGGGCATGAGTTGCCCCAAAACTTTAACTTTCTGATGGGGGATGTTGACTTCTTCTTCTGCTTCCCGCAGTGCTGTAGCGATGATTGATTTATCTTCGGGATCAGCAACCCCACCAGGAAAGGCTACTTGACCGGCGTGTGATCGTAATGTGGTGGCGCGTTGGGTCAGTAATAGCGTTGGTTTCGGCTTGCAGATGATCGGCAATAGCACCGCGGCATGGCGGGTGTTATTTGCAAGCCGGTTAGGGAGTGATGGAGTCTGTAACTGAAATCTGTTAATGAAATCAGATAGTGGCATCATATCGATTTTATTTTTCCCAGTTGCGGTAAAATATGATTCAATTTATCAAATGATTCCTGATACTCGTTTTCAGCAATACTGTCGGCAACAATTCCGCCACCTGCCCAGCAATATATTTTTTCTTTCTCGGTCAAGAGGGTTCGAATGGTGATATTACTGTCCATCGTGCCGCAAAAGCTAATATAACCAATTGAACCACAATATCCATGTCGGCGATGAGGTTCAAGTTCTTCTATTATTTCCATTGCTCTGATTTTAGGGGCTCCGGTAATAGAACCGCCTGGAAAGCAGGCGCGCAGTAAGTCTGTGGCATGCTGTTCATTTGGTAGTACTGCGGTAATTGTGCTGACCAGATGGTGAACGGCAGGGAATTGTTCAACGACAAATAATTCAGGAACTTTAACTGATCCCGGTGTGGCTACCCGGCCAATATCATTTCGTAATAAATCGACGATCATCAGGTTTTCGGCCCGGTCTTTTTTTGATACTGTCAATTTTTCAGCTTGTAATGCATCCTTTTCTGCGTCATTTAAGCGCGGTAATGTTCCTTTAATTGGACGAGTCTGGATTTGCTTATTTTCCAGGAGCAGGAAACGTTCAGGGGAGACACTGATGACACTATTTTCTGGTAACCGAATAAAGGCAGAAAAAGGTGCGCAATTGCTCTTATTCAGTTTTATGAATGCTTGCCATTCATCTCCCCGGTAATCAGCGCAAAATCGCTGTGCCAGATTGACTTGATAACAATCGCCGTCTAATAGATAGTCATGAATACAGCTAATCTTTTCATTGTATTGCTCTGCACTCATATTTGATTGCCACTCGCTAGTCAGTGTAAAAGCTGTTTTTGGCGAAGCCTGGCGGGATGTAAGCCAGTTCAGGCGTGCATCAACATCACTGTAGCTGAATAGAGTCACCTGTTTTTTATGATGATCAACAATCAGCGCCCAGTCATAAATACCTATTGCCATATCTGGAAATGACAACTCATTTTTGGCTTGTGCCGGTAATTTTTCAATACAACGCCCAAGATCATATCCCCATAGACCCAGTGCCCCCCCCTGAAATGGCAAATCAGGATCAAAATTTGCGGTGATATTTAATTTCTCCAGCTGTTTTTTTAACAGATAAAAGGGATCTTCTTCAGTAATATAAGTATCACCACGTTCATTTATTGCAGTTGATTTCTCATGACTGAGAAGGGTTATCAATGGTTCTGCAACCAGAATATCAAACCGGTTATAGGGATGGTTTGCAGAACCCGAATGGAGCAACATTGCCCAAGGCTGGCTTGAAATCGGCGCGAAATAGTTGATAGCAGCGTCTGATTGATAAGGTAATTGTCGTTTTTGCAGTAAAGTACTCATTATGGTGTTGGTTTTAGCAGTTGTAACGCGAGAGTTGGCATTGATTTTCATCTCCAGAGATTAACATAGAAATCCACTCCTTACCTGAGATAAAAATCGCTATACTCTTCGGCGTCGATCAGTTTATTCAGAGGTTATTATCATGTTTTCAAATATGCCAATCTTATCTCACCAGGAACAGCAACTGGCAGTGGAGAAAATTCAGCAATTAATGGCTGAGGGAATGAGCAGTGGGGAAGCCATTGGGTTGGTTGCTCAAGAACTTCGTGAGCAGCATCGCACAAAAGAGCAGGTTAATGTAATGTTTGATGATGAGAAATGAGCATAATTAAATTATTTATTTAACAATAATCACACATTTATTTTACTTGGCATGTTAGGTTAGCTCCATATTTAATCTCTTAGTTTGAGATATTAACAGGAGGTAGTATGAAAGCATGTCATATCATTAATAGCGTTGGCCTATCAGGCGCCGCACTTTTGCTCACTGTCTCATTCGCAGCATCTGCTGTGTCAGAGGGCAAACGTGTTGATAAATTTGTCTCTTGCGATAATTTAACCAAGTCGCAAATTGTCGCTCAGGTAAAACGTGATTTTCTGCAAAATCGTATCAACCGTTGGTCAGAAGATAAAAAGCAGTTGGGGACATCTACACCTGTGGCGTGGGTAAATGAAGAAAATATTACTGGTGATAAAGATATATTAAAAGTTCCCCTTACTGTTCGTGGTTCTAAGCGTGACAAAGATTATCGTGTTGTTGTTGATTGTCAGCAAAATACGATTAGCTATGGTGAATTGAAATAACATTTTCTGATAGTTATCTCTACCCGTCATTAGATGGACACCAGATTTGGTGTTAGCCAGTAAAGGAAATGTTATGTCAGAATTGAAAAAATTATATCCGGCCTGTGAAGCTTACCGTTCTGGTTATTTGGACACCGGTGATGGTCATCAAATCTATTGGGAATTATGTGGTAATCCTAACGGTAAGCCTGCGGTATTTATTCATGGCGGACCGGGGGGGGGTATTGCCTGTTATCATCGTCGGCTATTTGACCTTAAAAAATATCATGTCATGTTATTTGATCAGCGTGGCTGTGGGCGTTCAAAACCTCATGCCAGCCTGGAAAATAATACTACCTGGCATTTAGTTGAAGATATTGAGTGTTTGCGTCAATTGATGGGGGTGGAAAAATGGCTGGTATTTGGGGGCTCATGGGGTTCTACCTTATCTTTAATTTATGCCCAGACTCACCCTCAGCGAGTTTCTGAATTAATTCTTCGGGGAATTTTCTTGCTAAGGCCGCAAGAGTTGCATTGGTATTATCAGGATGGCGCTTCTAATTTTTTCCCCGACAAATGGCAACGAACGATATCTATTTTGTCGGAGGAAGAGCGAAAAGATATTATCGGAGCATATAATAAGCGACTGACCAGTGATGATCGTCAAGTTCAATTAGAAGCAGCTCGTCTCTGGAGCTTGTGGGAGGGTGAGACGGTAACATTGCTTCCTCCAGATAGCGTGGAATCTTTCGCAGAAGATGAGTTTGCCTTGGCGTTTGCCCGAATTGAGAACCACTATTTTATCAATGAGGGTTTTATGAATGACGATCAGCAACTGCTGAATAACATTGATGTTATAAGGAATATTCCGGCAGTCATCATTCATGGCCGATATGATATGGCTTGCCGGGTGCAGAATGCTTGGGATCTGGCGCAAGCATGGCCGGAAGCAGAGTTACACATCATTGAAGGCGCAGGGCACTCATTTGATGAGCCGGGTATTTTACATCATCTGATTAGTGCAACGGATAAGTTTGCAGAGCAATAATTTGATATAACCACCGGTTATCCGGTGGTTATCAATTCCCAATAGATGATCAGCGGCCTTTGGGCTCGTAAGGTAAACGGGAAAATTGTTTGGATAACTGGCGATAATGCACCAAACGTTGTTGAAAATACTCCCTAAGATGCATGGGCTGTTCCTGTTCGACTGTGTCAGGAAGTACCGGCATATTGTAACGTTCTTTGAAAGCCACCCCCGATGCCGCCAAATCAACATTGACTTTATCCATACTCTCTGTAGAAAGCCCGGCCAGATTATGTCCCATAACTGTCTCGCTGAATTGAAACCCGAATTCACAAAGCGATAAAGTTAATCCAGACTCGCTTTTCTGGCAAGGGCTGAATTGATTATTTTATAAATATAAATAATATTCATTATCATTAAATATAAAAATTTCTTAGTCGATTTTATTTTGTAAATAACATTCATTTCCATTTAAATATATTAAATGAGATTTATTTCTATTTGTGTTTTTATAAAATGTATATTCATTTCAATATCATACGGGTGTTTAATTTATTTTTGCTTATTGGGTTATATTATTTTAATATAGTTGGAATAATACAGGTAAATTAATAACTGGAGTGCCTATTATGTTAAATCAAGAAATGGTTAATAAATTAAATGAGCAGATGAATCTGGAGTTCTATTCTGCGAATTTATATCTGCAAATGAGTGCATGGTGCAGTGATAAAGGGTTAGCAGGCGCTGCCGCGTTTTTTAAATCACACTCTCAGGAAGAAATGCAGCATATGCATCGCTTGTTTGATTATTTAAGCGATACTGGTGCGATGCCACGTTTGGGGCAGATTGATGCGCCTTCGGTTGATTATAAATCCATATCCCATGTACTTAAGAGAACTTATGAGCACGAGAAATTTATTACTGCTGAGATTAATAAACTTGCCCATTTGGCGATAACTGCGCAGGATTATTCTACTTTTAACTTCCTGCAATGGTATGTAGCAGAACAGCACGAAGAAGAGAAATTGTTCAAATCTATCCTTGATAAACTGGATATGGTTGGCGAGGATGGTAAGGCGCTCTTCTTCCTAGATAAGGATCTGAAAAGTTTGGCTGCTGCAAATCCTGTCTGACTAAATGGGATGAATTAACCGCAGTAGACGACAATAGCTTTAGATATTTAAGGCTAATACTGCGGTTTTCCTTTATTTTTGCGCGATAGTTCACAAGACGAAATTCTCATTGTAAGTTATCGCGGATAAAATAATCCTTTTGATATAAGATGATACCAATTTATAGAAATTCATCTGAAAATTAAGAGGTCATTTATGGCTATCAGCAAAATTCACTCTTTTTGCCGAAAGTTATCTGCTTTAGTGGTTCTTTTTGTCGGTATGTCTTGCCAACAAGCTTTGGCCCACGCGCATTTAACAGAACAAATTCCAGCAGAAGATACGACAGTAGAAAATACACCACAGATAATTACTTTGAGTTTTTCAGAAGGTATTGAGCTGAATTTCAGTAAAGTAAAAGTGACTGGCCCGGAAAATAAACCTATAAAGACGGGTAAATTGAAGCTTGATCCGGCAACCAATACAAAACTTATTCTTCCAGTCGAAGATAAGCTGATGGCGGGTAAATATGATGTTGACTGGAGCGTAGTTTCTGTTGATGGGCATAAGACTAAAGGCGTCTATAGCTTTACAGTTAAGTAATTATGTCTCTGGCCGCGCTGTATATCCTTTGTCGCTTCACTCATTTCGTGGCAGTCATGTTGATGTTTGGTCTCAGCATATTTACTGCCATGTTGGTTCCCGATCGTTTATCTGTTCTGATTGATGCCCGTCTCCGTTTGGGGGTAATTATCAGCACGATTGCGGCACTCACAACAGCAATTGGCTGGTTAGCGATGCAAGCGGGGATAATGGGGGATGGCTGGCAAGATACTTATAATTTGGAAATCTGGTTGGCAGTACTGGGAACAACTTTTGGCAGAGTTTGGCAATGGCAAATACTGGTTTCAATAGTTGCCACAGGGTTATTGTTTATCAATAACCAAAAAACCAGAAATGTTACGATGTTAATTATTTCTGCGATTTTACTGTCTTGTCATGCTCTTATCGGCCATTCGGTAATACATGATGGGATGACCGGTGTTTTTCATCAGATTAATCAGGCAATTCACTTATTGAGTGTTGGATATTGGTTTGGTGGATTATGGCCATTTTTGTTGTGCCTGCAATTTTGGCGTATACAAAATGAATTGGCTGTAGGGCTGGATAAACAGATCATGATTTCTATGATGCGTTTTTCTGCGTATGGGCATATTGCAGTAATTCTTATTATTGTTACAGGCGCCATAAGTAGCTTGATTTTACTCCCTGATTGGCCGGAATATAGCGGCAGTGAATATCAATCAATGCTATGGATAAAGATAGCGCTGGTGGCGGGTATGGTGGTACTTGCATTAATTAATCGCTATATTCTGGCGCCTAAATTGAGGCAACCCGGCCGCTATCAATTGTTAGTTATCAATAGTTGGGTTGAAATTATGCTTGGAGCGCTGGCTTTATTATGTGTTGCTGTTTTCGCGACTTACCAGCCGGTTTGATTTTCTTAATTTACCCCTGTTGCAGTAGGGGATATTGGTGCAGTCTGTTTCTGACAATAGAATATAGAGTGAATACGGACTGCGTGCAGAAATCGGAGTGTACAGGTAGTGCGTAAGAATGAATCTGTTTTTCTCGTTCTGATATCTACATTGGTAATTATTATGAAATGTTTATTTTTATTATTTCCCTTGTTTTCTCTCTCTTTTCAAAGTATTGCTGCTCCTATTGAAACGGTGAGTAAGCTACAGTTTGGTGATAAATGGGCATTTACACGGGAAGAAGTGATGTTGGATTGCAGAGCAAATCAGGCTCTGTTTGTGATTAATCCAAGTACGTTGGTGCAATACCCATTGAATGATATAGCCATAGAGATGATGAGGATAGGGAAAGTGAATGCGAAGTCTTTGGATATTATTCTATTGAATGATAGCAAAAATCCGGCTCAAAAAATGAGTATAGAGCCATTCCAGCAAGCAGCTTTAGCATTGTGTGATAAAAAATAATGCCATTGAGTTAAGCGGCAGCATGATGTTTGGCTATTTATTATCCAAAAAATTGGTAAAATGCCATATGTCAGCTACGCTTTAAACTGTAAGTTGTTTACGTCTCAATGACACTTTTAGCGCACGGCTCTTTAAGAGCCATTTTCCCTAGGCCGAGTAGAGGAGTCAACTCGGCCTTTTTTTGTTAAAAGTTTTTTGGACATCAGACCACCCTCATAACCCATGCATGCTTTTGTCTGTCATAATGTTTCCTATATAGCAGAATGTGCTTATCGTTTAGTAAGGCGGGAATACTGGTATGTTCATCCCATCCATCCAACTGCATACAAAGCTCTTGGTCAGAATTACAAGGGATGCTAATGGTCGTGTCGTCTTCTTCGGTAGGTGAAGACAGAATGGCATCATCGATTTCGTAGCTGGAAATTCTTAACTTTGTCTGATTCATGATGGCTCCTTAGCTTTTAGTTAACAGGTACGACCAGTAAGGCCATCATTTGAGAATAGAACAAATGACTGAGATTGCCAGTAATAATATTTTCCGTGCTGTATTATCGGTAGATGATATTGCTGTTATAATTATCTGTTCTAAAACTTACTCTCGTCATATTGCTTTTTTCATCTTTGCTATTCTTTGACCTTTTCTACATTTAGTAGGAAATATTTATTTGGTGTGGCCGTAGGTGCAGAAAGTGTTAACGATAAAGTGGTAGTGCAATAATTCTACGGATAAATTGTTTGGATGTTTTGTTTTCTACTTCATGAAGCGTCAACTCTAAAATGAAAGAAACTAATGATTGGTACGGTTATCAGATAATTGATCTTTATAATTGCGGAATAATTCAGTCTGATTTTTATTGCGTGAGGGCATTGAGGCGCTTACAGTGAATCATATTCATACCGGCTACGATTTTGATAATGTTTTGGTAAGCTGTGTGATATCTCACTAGCCTTTACCTATGTTCAATAAATATAATAAAGAATATCTTATTAAAGACAGTAAAAAATTTACGTCAGTGTGACAGGCTGTTAATCTTATTGTTATGGGCATTTGATATTTTTTTGATATAAAAAATAGAGATGCGTTTTGTAAATTTCATCGGATAGGTCAATATGAATAAAAATGAGTTCTATCGGGAGCTTGCAGCGGACTTAAAAGCACTGTTGTCTGGTGAGTTTGACTTAATAGCGACGTTCGCTAATGCCAGTGCATTGTTGTATGAACGCTTGCATGACGTTAACTGGGTCGGTTTTTACCTAATTGATGGTGATACGTTGGTTCTGGGACCATTTCAGGGAAAAGTCGCCTGTGTGAGAATACCTGTTGGCAAGGGGGTATGCGGAACTGCTGTATCAGAAAAGCGTATCCAGCGTGTTGATGATGTTCATGCATTCCCCGGTCATATTGCTTGTGATGCTGCTAGTAACGCTGAAATTGTGTTGCCATTAATCGTAAACGATAGAATCATTGGTGTATTGGATATTGATAGCACGCTTTTTAATAGATTCGACGAAAAAGACGAATTTGGCTTACAAGCCCTTATTGATGGGCTTTGTGCTCATTTAGAACAGTGCGTTGTGCCGAAGTATGTTGAATTGAATGTAACTTAACATATGGATAACGTGGCATTTATCAGCAACGCTATTATAATGACGCCAGTTCATGCCTATGCTGGTTGGCAAAACCGTTGTAATCAGGAAATTTCATGGAAAATCAACCTAAGTTGAATAGTAGTAAAGAAATTATTGCTTTTTTAGCTGAGCGTTTCCCGCTCTGTTTCGTAGCCGAAGGTGAAGCTCGTCCTTTAAAGATCGGTATTTTTCAGGATATCGTTGAACGTATCCGGGACGAAGAGTGTTTGAGTAAAACACAATTACGCTCTGCCTTGCGTCTGTATACATCAAGTTGGCGTTACCTGTATGGTGTTAAAGAGGGCGCGCAGCGTGTTGACCTTGATGGTAATTCATGCGGTGAACTGGAAGCGGAGCACATTGAACACGCTCTCCAGCAACTGACTGAAGCCAAAGCACGGGTTCAGGCACAGCGTGCAGAGCAAAGAGCTAAAAAACGTGAAGCTGAAAATACGGCTGTCGGTGAAACAAATGAACGGCCTGTAGCCAAAAAGCCAGCTCCTCGTCGTCGTGCCAATAATACTGAAGGGGAAAAACGGCAGTCACGCCAACAAAATCGCCCTCAGCAAGCACGTAAACCGGCGGCTAAACCTGCTCAACCTGTACCGACTCAAAGCGCCGATGTTTCATCGCTGAAAATTGGTCAGGAAATTAAAGTAAGAGTGGGTAAAAGCTCGATGGATGCTTCTGTGCTTGAAATCGCCAAAGATGGTGTACGGGTACAATTGTCTTCCGGTTTAGCGATGATTGTACGCGCAGAACATTTACAGTTCTGATACGGAGGCCAACCTGGGCATGAACACATTCGTCAGACTGGCTTTTGTCTTAGGCGTTTCAATTTTTGGTACTTGTTATGCAAATACAAACAGTCCAGCGGCTGTTCCTGTTCGTATTGAACAACTGCCTGTATTGAAGCAAGAGCCTCAGCACTCAACAGTGAGCGAGCGGGTAACATCCCGCTTCACTCGCTCTCATTATCGTCAATTTGATTTAAATGGTGATTTTTCGGCAAAAATATTTGACCGCTACCTTAATATACTGGATTACAGCCATAATATATTACTGGCGTCAGATGTAGCTCAGTATGCCGATAGGAAAAAGTCGTTAGGCAAGGAATTGGAGAGCGGGAATCTGGAAATCCCGTATGACCTGTTTAATTTGTTGCAAAAACGCCGCTTTGAGCGATATCAGTACGCTTTATCTCGTCTTGAGCAGCCAATGAATTTTGGTGGTAATGATACAATTGATGTTGATCGTTCCAAAGCCCCTTGGCCGCAGAATATCGAGGAGTTAAATAAACTCTGGGATGCTAAAGTTAAATATGATTGGCTCAATCTCAAACTCACTGGCAAAAACGATAAAGAAATTAAACAAGTGCTGACCAAGCGCTATCAGTCTGCGTTAAAACGCCTGACGCAAAGTCAGAGTGAAGATGTTTTCCAATTGATTATGACAGCGTTTGCCCGTGAAATCGATCCTCATACCAATTATCTTTCACCACGCAATACTGAACAGTTTAACTCAGAGATGAGTCTTTCCCTGGAAGGAATTGGTGCTGTTTTACAGATAGATGATGATTATACCGTCATAAATTCTATGGTTGCCGGTGGACCTGCCGCCAAAAGTAAAGCGTTAAAAGTAGGTGATAAGATTATCGGTGTCGCTCAGTCAGGGAAGTCCATGGTAGATATTATTGGCTGGCGTTTGGATGATGTGGTTGCTCTGATTAAAGGCCCTAAAGGTAGTAAAGTACGGCTTGAGGTTATTTCTGATGCCAAAGGGGCAAAACCACGTACTATCACTTTGACTCGTGAACAGATCCGTCTGGAAGATCGGGCAGTGAAGATGTCAGTCAAGACAATTGGTAAGGAAAAAGTGGGCGTTCTTGATGTTCCAGGTTTTTATGTTGGCTTGACTGATAATGTTAAAACTCAATTACAAAAATTGACTAAACAGCATGTCAGTGCCATTGTTATTGATCTGCGTAGTAATGGGGGTGGTGCATTGACAGAAGCAGTTTCTTTGTCTGGACTGTTTCTCCCAAGTGGCCCGGTTGTGCAAGTCAGGGATAATAATGGGAAAATCCGCCAGGATTCCGATACTGATGAAATGGTGTACTATAAAGGGCCTTTGGTTGTCCTGGTAGACCGGTTTAGTGCTTCCGCTTCTGAGATTTTTGCCGCGGCAATGCAGGATTATGGGCGGGCGCTGATTGTTGGTGAGCCAACGTTTGGTAAAGGTACGGTTCAGCAATATCGTTCTTTGAGTCGTATTTACGATCAAATGATGCGTCCTGATTGGCCGTCACTGGGTTCTGTTCAATATACAATTCAGAAATTCTATCGTGTGAATGGCGGTAGTACCCAGCGTAAAGGTGTTACACCTGATATTGTGATGCCAACGGGGATTGATCCGGCAGAAACAGGGGAAAGCTTTGAAGATAATGCTTTGCCTTGGGATAGCGTTCCTTCTGCCCGTTATACGGGATCTAAAGTTATTGCAGGGTTAATTCCGCAGTTGAATATGGCTCATACTACCCGCATCGCGGATGATCCAGAGTTTAAATATATCAATGAGGACATTGCGCACTATAAGGCAATGAAAGAGCATAAGAACATTGTTTCTCTTAACTATGCACAAAGAGAGAAAGAGAACAAAGAAGATGATGCTTTAAAACTGAACCGGATTAATGATCGCTTTAAGCGCGAGGGTAAAAAACTGTTAACATCACTGGATGATTTACCTAAAGATTATCAGGGTCCGGATCCCTATCTTGATGAATCAGTGAAAATTGCACTTGATTTGGCGCACCAACCTGCTGAGAAAATATTAGCTAAATCTAAGTAGAATCATTTTTAAATAGCCTGTTAACGATGTCTAATACCCGTTCACTTGAGATGTTTTGAGTGAACGGTGTATTGGGCTTTTAGTCTCCATATAAACAGCGCTTTTTGAAGTGTTCTCCTTTTTTTCAGGAAGGATGAACTGTTTCACATTTTTTCTGTGTTACCGGGTATCGGAGTATTTTGCTTAACCAATTGGTGTTAGGCTGATACCGGTTTTTTATAATTTTGTAAAGTTGTGTTGATTTTATCGCTTGAAGAGTTTAAAGCCTTGAATATAGCAAGAACGGCCTTATTTATAGATTAACTCTGAGAGTGCATTGATTATTAATAAAGGAAGCCGGTTTTTATGATGCGAATTGCTTTGTTCCTCCTCACTAACCTTGCTGTTATGTTGGTGTTCGGGATAATACTTTCTCTGACAGGAATTCAGGGAAGTAGCGTACAAGGTTTAATGATTATGGCTGGTCTGTTTGGTTTCGGTGGGTCGTTTATTTCCCTGCTAATGTCCAAATGGATGGCCTTGCGTTCTGTTGGTGGTCAGGTTATTGAACAGCCAGCAAATGAAGTTGAACATTGGTTAGTTGAAACTGTTCGCCGCCAGGCGGAACAGGTCAATATTACGATGCCGCAGGTTGCGATTTATGCTGCGCCTGACATTAATGCCTTTGCTACCGGCGCTCGTCGTAATGCTTCTCTAGTCGCTGTTAGTACTGGACTGTTGGATAATATGAGCAGGGCAGAAGCGGAAGCCGTTATTGCCCATGAGATTAGCCATATCGCTAACGGTGATATGGTGACGATGACTTTGCTGCAAGGGATAGTCAATACCTTCGTTATCTTCATTTCCCGTCTGCTGGCTCAGGTTGTATCCGGTTTTCTGTCTGGCAACAATAATGAAGAAGAGGGTAACTCTTCTGGTAACCCGATCGTTTACATGGTTGTTTCAATGGTGCTGGAAATCGTATTCGGTATTCTGGCAAGTATTATCACCATGTGGTTCTCTCGTTACCGCGAATTCCATGCAGATGCGGGATCCGCTAAGTTGGTAGGCCGTGAGAAGATGATTGCTGCTTTACAGCGTCTGAAAACCAGTTATGAGCCGCAGGAAGAGGGTAGTATGATGGCATTCTGTATTAATGGTAAATCCAAGACGTTCAGTGAGCTGTTTCTGTCTCATCCACCATTAGATAAACGTATTGAAGCTCTGCGCAGTGGGCAGTACTTGAATAAATAACATTGCGAATAAAATAAAAAAGCCGAAGAATGATGTATTCCTCGGCTTTTTTTATGATTTTTGAAATTCAAATCATAGCTGATTTAACTCAACTTCTTCTTCCTGATTGAAGGTAGTTTTATCAGTTTGTCCCATTAACTGGCTGGTAATTGTACCGGCGGTCATTGAACCACTCACATTCAGCGCGGTACGGCCCATATCAATAAGAGGCTCAACAGAAATCAACAGTGCAATTAGCGTTACAGGTAATCCCATTGCGGGTAAGACGATCAGTGCGGCAAATGTGGCGCCGCCGCCCACACCAGCAACGCCCGCGGAGCTGATAGTCACAATACCAACCAGTGTTGCAATCCATACAGGATCAAATGGGTTTATGCCTACTGTCGGCGCAACCATGACTGCCAGCATGGCAGGATAAATCCCGGCGCAACCATTCTGACCAATTGTTGAGCCGAAAGATGCTGAGAAACTGGCGATAGATTCCGGTACACCGATACGGCGTGTCTGGGTTTCAACATTCAGTGGGATACTGGCTGCACTTGAACGGCTAGTGAATGCAAAGGTCAATACCGGCCAGATTTTTTTGAAAAATTTAAGTGGATTGATACCGGTGAGAGAGAGCAGAAACCCGTGAGCAACAAACACTAGCGTCAGTGCAATATAGGATGCGATAACAAAGCTGCCTAGTTTCGCAATTTCGTGGATATTGGAGTTGGCGACAACTTTGGTCATCAGAGCCATAACACCGTATGGCGTCAGGCACATAACCAGGCGAACCAGTTTCATTGCCCATGCTTGCATAATATCGATAGCGGCTAATACACGTTCACCACGTTCGCGGTCATCTTTCAGCATTTGCAGTGCAGCAATCCCCAGGAAGGTCGCAAAAATAACAACACTGATAACAGACGTTGGATTGGCGCCAGCTAAATCGGCAAATGGGTTTTTAGGAATAAAAGATAAAATTAACTGTGGTACAGACAAATCAGAGATTTTGCCTATGTAGTTGTTTTCGATAGCCGACAGGCGTGCTGTTTCTTGCGTTCCTTGCACCAGACCTTCAGCAGTCAGGCCGAATAGATTAGTAATAATGATACCGATCAGCGCTGCGATCATCGTAGTGAACAGCAGGCTGCCGATGGTCAGAAAACTGATTTTTCCTAGAGAAGATGCTTTATGCAATCTGGCAACAGCGCTTAGAATAGAGGCAAATACCAGCGGCATAATCACCATTTGCAGAAGTTGTACATAGCCGTTGCCTACAATATTGAACCATGAAATTGATTCTTTCAGTGTGGCATTATCAGCTCCATAAGTCAGTTGTAGCGCCAGACCAAAAATAACGCCAATGGCGAGGCCGAAAAGAACCTTTTTTGACAGACTCCATTGGTGTGAGCTGGCTTTTGACAATAGCAAAAGCAGTGCTGCGAAAACGAGCACATTCAGAATTAATGGTAAGTTCATCCACAAACTCCAGATTTTAATTATTGAGGGAGTTAAGCTGTATTAATAGAGTTAAGTTATAAACTTATACCCTACAGCAAGTAATTGAGAATATGGTACCAGCTAAGGTTATCGGCTCTTATAATTAAATCGAATTTGATATAATAATCATGGCAATTAAGATTGATTTTTATGCGATTATAACATTAAAAATATTTTCAAAGGTTATTAAAAACACAGTTTTTTGATGTAATCTATATAAATAAGTATAGGGTAATCAATATGTTCTGGCAGAAAAACGGCAATGACAATTAGTAAGGCAGAAATAAATCTTTCTGCTTTCTTATTTCCTTGTTTGCCAAGTACAGGCAGGCAGAAACGTATTTTTATTGGCCATAACAGTGGTACGCCAGCGGGAGTCAGCATATCTGCTACCAAATGACTTAGATAGCCAACAATCATGGCATGGAAAAAATCGGTTGGTACAGGCCACTCTTCTGGTATTTTGAGCCAAAGTAAAGCGATACCTAATGCAAGAGCAAGTAAACTGTGAGTAAACCCTCTATGACCACATAGTTTGGCAATTGGAATGGAGATAAATCTGAATAATCTCCCTAGGGTTGAATTTGGGTGATCTATATCTGGCAACAATGCAGTAAGCAGCACGCCTGGTAGCATATGCAACCAGTCACCATTGGCTATTTCTGGTGTTATTTCAAGCTTGTGCGCCATAATAATACTGGCAACTGAAAATAAAAGATGCCCTTCCGCGGTCATAAATTCCTCTGACTGATAACTGTCTATCCATACAGTTGGTGAAGTATAGTGGGTTTTATGCGGGTAAGATAGGGGGTGAAAAGCAAAAATATCTTATTTATTAATATATAAAGTTAATATTTTATCAGATTTCCATTTGACAGAATAAGGAATAAACGCTACGGCGACTATGTGAGCAATTAGAAACTGCCATTTAAACAGATAATGGCAGCTAAAGTTATAGTCAGATGATATCTGCTACACTTAATTGTTCAAGTGAGCGTAGTTTAATATCTGCTAATGTCCAACGTAGATCATCAAAATGATGGGCTGTTGGAACAACGATTGAACGCATTCTTGCTGCTTTTGTCGCTATCATTCCATAAAATGAATCTTCCAGGGTCACACAACTTATGGGGGAAACACTCAGTTGTTCAGCAGCGAGCAAATAAACTTCGGGATGGGGCTTACTGTTGGGTAATTTGGCAGCAGAAACAACAGTATCAAAATAATGACTCAAGTTGAACATCTCAAGTACTTGTTCCAACATATATTGTGGAGAGGCTGATGCCAGCCCGATTTTCAACCCTTGCTTACGGCAAAGGTTTAAAGCATATTCCGCACCTGGGAGCAGGGGGCGGTTTTCTTTTACCTGTCTGATAACATGATCAATAATCTGTTGTTCCACTTCTGATTTTGATGCGCCTTGCCACGGAGAAGCTTGGTACCAGAGTTCCACAACATGGTCAATACGCAACCCAAGAGTATCTGGTAGTGTCTTTGCCAAAGATAAATCCAGACCTAATTCACTGAATACTTCTTTTTCTCCTTGGGTCCAATATGGTTCAGAGTCAATCAGTAAACCGTCCATATCAAAAATGACTGCTTTTATTGGTAAATGAAAAGACATGAGTATCTCCCATAGGTCAGACAATTAGAGAGAGCTGATTGTAGCAATCTCGGCGGATGAAATCTTTTTTTTGTGGGGAAGAGGGTAAGAAATGCTTAGTTAATTAAATATAAAGTTAAATTTAATCATTGATGGGCTATGATTAGCCAAAAATAAAATCTATTTACTGCTATGAGAGGTATCATGACTTACCAAAAAGCCGGATACATTGCTATTATTAAGCGAATTTTAGGTTGGATGATTTTTATTCCGGCACTCTTATCGACCATTGTTTCTGTGATCAATCTTGCCTGGTTGCATGGTATTAAAGGTAGTGGCATTAATGCTGTTTTGGATGATTTTCTGAAAATGATGGCCGAAATGGTGCGCTTTAATACGTCATTTTTGGATTTTTTCTGGAAAAATTCGCCAACTCCTGTTCGTTTGGCTGGTTTCACTGGGGAGAATATGAGCTTTCTGATTATATATTTTCTTATTTTTGTCGGCCTTGCTATGAATGCATCAGGCCAGCGTATGTATAGACAAGTAAAATTTGTACGTGAAAATATTGAAGATCAGTTGATTATTGAAAAGGCCAAAGATAATGGTGGACTGACACGAGAACAGATTGAATCAAGAATCAAACTTCCGCACCATACATTGTTTAGTCAGATTTATATTTTATATGTTTCACCGGTAATTATCGGTGCAATTTTTTATTTTCTACTGGGAATTTTAGGCTGGTAAATCTTCTGGTGGTGATGGCTGCGGAATGAAGTGTTTCCGCAGCCGGTTGTTTCTTCATTGCATAATGTCATTAATAATGTCTTGCGCTGCAATAAAATTATCACCACCAAACAGATTACAACGATTAAGCAAATAATAGAGCTGATATACTGGTTGTCGATCAATAAAATTGACAGGTAGTGGCCACACACTCTGATAACCATCAAAAATTTGCATTGGTAGATCAGGGTACAACGGTAGCATAGCAAAATCACACTCACGATCTCCCCAATAACAAGCAGGATCGAAAGCAACGGCATGATCATCCAGAGAAGCGCAATTAGCAGGCCAAAGATCGCCATGTAAGAGAGAGGGCTGTGGTTGGTGATGTTGAAGTTTGTTACTTATGACCCGAACAATATTATCAATATCACCAAATATTATGCCTTTTTCTGCTGCAATCTGTAATTGCCAACCAATTCGTTTCTCTGCATAAAACTGATGCCAACGTCGTTGCCAACCATTTGGTTGTGGTGTTGTTGCCAGCATATTGTCAAAATCAAAGCCGAATTGGGGTTGCTCACTCCATTGATGAAGTTTTGCCAGTTGTTGACCGAAACAATAAGCATTATGTGGGTTAAAAGATTTTAAAGGCAGAAATTCAAGTAACAGAAAACTGTAGTCTCGATCACAGCCAACACCGTAAACCGCTGGGACACGAATAGTTTGACTGCGTGCCAGTAGTTCAAGTTGTTCCAATTCTGCTTTGAAGACAGGGAGCATTTCCTTCAGATTTGATTTGACAAAAACTTGCCGTTCGCCATGAATGACTTGCCAAGCTTGATGAATATCGTCTCCGGTTAACGCAGTTTTATCGTGAATATCGGCAGCACCGAAATATTCATTTAGCAAACGGTTTACTGTCTGCCACATGGTTCACCTCTCTAAGTCGTCAATCACTTTTATGAACAATTATAGTCAGAGAAAATATATGAGTCGGTAAAAAAGATGATTAGCGGGGTTATATCTTAAAACAGATATAACCCTTTTTGTTATTAATTCGGTTCGTCGGAGACTTGGAGAGCAGCTTGATGGGTTTTATGTTTGAGTTTCGTTCTGGCTTGTTTTATCTGGTTGTAACTCAGTGCTAGTGTAAAGAAGATAGCTTGGACAATAACAATGCATGGTCCTGTCGCACCATCAATATGGAAACTAATCAGTGTACCAAGAACACAGGAACTGACCGACGCAACAGTAGCGACAATTAACATTCGGTCAAAACTGCGGCATAGCATAAAAGCGATAATGCCCGGCGATATTAACATGGCAATAACCAGAATCATTCCCACGGCTTGCAGGGAGGCGACAATAGTCATTGCCAGCAAACAAAGCAAACCGTAATGCAAAAGTTTAACAGGTAATCCTACTACGCGCGCTTGGTTCGGATCAAAGCAATAGAGCATGAAATCTTTACGTTTTAGCAGTACCACCACCATGGTAATACCGGCAATCCATAATGTTTGATTCAATTCATCTTTAGTGATCCCCAGCATATTACCAAATAGAATGTGAGTGAGATGTTGATCAGTATCCATTCGGGCAAAAAGAACTAAACCAAAAGCAAACATGCCGGAAAAGACGATTCCCATCACAGTATCTTCTTTTATCCGGCTGTGTTCTTTCAGATACCCTGTTGCAAAAGCGCAAAAAATACCAGAAAGAAACGCACCAATAGCCAGAGGTATCCCGGCAGCGAAAGCCAGTACAATCCCCGGTAATACGGCATGAGAGATAGCATCTCCCATTAACGACCATCCTTTAAGTACCAGGTAACAAGAGAGCATCGCGCATACTGCGCCTGTCACAATGGCTGCGAACATTGCCCGTTGCATGAATGGAAACATGAACGGCTCAGTGATTAATTGAATCAACTGATTCATAGTGATGTCTCCTTAGCCAATGTCACGGATTCTTTTCTGGCACGTATACGGGAAGCGATTAATCCGTGTTTTGGTGCAAAGAAGAACGCTAATAGGAAAATAACGGTTTGCAGCGTGACAATAACACCGCCGGTGGCGCCATTAAGGAAAAAACTTAAGTAAGCGCCAAATGCACTGGTCAGGGAACCAATAGCCACTGCAATTATCAGTAAGTGTTTAAAACGGTCAGTCAGTAAATAGGCGGTCGCTCCCGGCGTCACTACCATTGCAATGACCAGAATAGCGCCGACAGTTTGTAAGGCGGCAACGGTACATGCACTCAGTAAAGTAAAAAAAATGATTTTCATCCGTAAGGGAGATAAGCCAATAGAACGTGCATGGGTTTCGTCGAAGAATACAACCAGCAAATCTTTCCAGATAAGCATTAACACGATAAATGAAACTGCGATGATAATTTCGACCTGGAGAACATCTTCATCAGCGATACCGAGAATATTGCCGAGGATAATGGTTTGTACGTTAACGGATGTAGGATTGAGAGAAACGATCAGTAAGCCGGCAGCAAAGAAAGTAGAAAATATAAACCCGATCACCGCATCTTCACGTAAGCGAGTGATATGGCGAACGAGAGTCATTGATAGAGCTGCTAGCATGCCGGTAAAAAAAGCGCCGCCTGCGTAAGGAAGACCCAGTGCGTAAGCACCAGCCACACCAGGTACAACTGAGTGAGAGAGCGCATCTCCCATCAGTGACCAGCCTTTTAGCATTAGATAAGCGGAAAGAAAGGCACAAACGGCACCGACAATCGAACTGACCCAGATAGCTTTCACCATGTAGTTATAGTGAAAAGGTTGTAACAAAAGTTCTATCATGGTTGACGTTTCTCCTTTTGCTGGGTTTGCCTCGGTGGAACATGATGGTCCTGACCGTAAAACACCGCTGCACGTTCATCATCAGTAATAACCGTCAGGGAACGCGGATCATCATCATTATGCAACTCCGGCCCGGATAGATTAATGTGACGAAGTACTCCACCAAAAGTCATCTCCAAATTCTTCTGGGTGAACGTTGTTTCTGTTGGGCCA
Organism: Photorhabdus viridis; assembly: GCF_040256935.1. Taxonomy (NCBI): domain Bacteria; kingdom Pseudomonadati; phylum Pseudomonadota; class Gammaproteobacteria; order Enterobacterales; family Morganellaceae; genus Photorhabdus; species Photorhabdus viridis. Next base: position 23,794 of record NZ_JBEJZY010000015.1, on the reverse strand, counting down.
CTTGCCAGAACAGTCCGGTTGATCAAAATAACGTGGTCACAGAATTCGGGAACACTGCCAAGGTTGTGGGTTGAGACTAAAACCAGATGACCCTCATCACGTAAATCACATAGCAGGTCAATGATGGCATTTTCTGTTTTTACATCAACACCGGTAAAAGGTTCATCAAGTAACAGAACTTTTCCTTCCTGAGCCAGCGCTCTTGCAAGAAAAACCCGTTTTTTTTGCCCGCCTGAGAGCTCTCCAATTTGCCGGTTGCGTAGAGCTGTCAAGCCAACACGTTCAAGTGCTTCATCAACAGCTTGGTGATCCTTTTTGCCTGGAATTCTCAAAAATCCCATTTTGCCGTAGCGACCCATCATAACGACATCAGAAACCAGTACTGGGAAGTTCCAGTCGACTTCTTCTGTTTGAGGGACATACGCGATGATATTTTTCTTTAACGCACTTTTGACAGGCATATCGCTCAGGGTAACTTTCCCCTGAGATGGGTTTATTAGCCCCATAATGGTCTTAAACAGTGTGGACTTACCACTGCCATTAATACCAACCAATGCACAGATAGTACCGCCGGTGATAGAAAAACTGGCGTTATAAATAGCAGTGTGACCGTTGTTATAAGTCACAGTGGCGTCATCAACCACTAAATGAGGACGTTCAAACAGCATATTGCTATTCATTGATTAAATCCTTTTGCGATTGTATCTACAGTTTTGTTCAGTAAATCAATATAAGTTGGTACAGGCCCGTCACTGCCGGAGAGTGAATCTACATAAAGAACGCCACCATAACGGGCATCGGTTTCTTTACTGACTTGTTTGGCTGGTTTATCGGAAATGGTACTTTCGCTGAACACAACCGGGATCTTATTTTCTCTTACCGTATCAATTACATGACGAACTTGTTGTGGTGAACCTTGTTCTTCCGCATTGATTGGCCATAGATAAACTTCCTTGAATTGATAATCTTTAGCCAGATAGCTAAAAGCCCCTTCACTGGTGACTAACCAACGTTGATCCTGTGGAATACGGGCAAGACGCTCTCTCAGTGGAGAATCCAGTTGGGCGATTTTTTCAGCATAGGCTTTGGCATTCCTATTATAAATCTCTGTATTTTCAGGATCATATTTCACAAATGCTTTACGGATATTTTCAATATAAACCAAAGCGTTGGTTGGTGACATCCAGGCGTGAGGGTTAGGGTTTCCGTTGTAAGGCCCTTCACGAATAGGTAATGGTGTAATGCCTTCAGTAATAACAACAGCGGGCACATCTTTGAGGTTTTCAAAGAAACGCTCAAACCAGCGTTCCAGATTCAATCCATTCCAAAGGATCAAATCAGCATGTTGAGATTTTATAATATCTTTGGGAGTAGGCTGATAATCATGGATTTCAGCACCTGGTTTAGTAATTGATTCAACAATTGCAGCATCGCCAGCTACATTTTGTGCTATATCCTGAATGATAGTAAAAGTGGTGACGACTTTGAATTTTTTTGCGGCGGATACCTGCTGGCTAAATAAGATTATGGATAAGAGAATCAATAGGATTCCTGGTATAGGGTAAGGAAGCAGAGAGAGTTTCTTTTTCATGAATTCAAACCTTTACTTGTTATAAATATGTATATGATAACGATTATCAATATCATTTAAGTAAAGTCAAGATTATAAAATTCAGAAACAGAGATTATTATAATAGTCACTTCGTATGATATGAACATGAATAGAGTTAAAAGTTAAGTAAAATATTTTTGGGTTGTGAATGAAATTGTATATGCTGCGCTGTAGTAGATTTGATCCGGAGGATTAAAGGGTGAAATTAAGACTCAGCTTTGTGGCACTGATTGTGCTATTAGTCGGTTGTGCTGGAAAAAATGCCCAGCAAACCAATATAGGAAAACAGCTAGGTCAGCAACGTATGCTCAGTGGTAGCGCCGCTAATGTAGCTGGGTTTTCTTCTTTCCCGCCGACACCGTTTGATACATTTATTCAACAGGCATCCAATCGGTACGGTGTTGATGAAACGCTTATCAGGGCGATTATTCAAGTTGAATCAGGTTTCCGTCCTGATGCCGTCAGTAAATCGAATGCAATTGGCCTTATGCAGATTAAAGCATCAACAGCAGGACGGGATGTGTATCGACAGAAGGGACGTTCTGGTCAGCCGACGACCCGCGAGTTGAAAGATCCTAAAACCAATATTGATCTTGGCACTGCTTATATTAGTCTTCTAAAAGAGCAGCATTTGGCGGGTATTGATAATCCGGAGACGCTCTACTATGCCACTGTCGTTGCTTACGTCAATGGCGCCGGCGCGCTCTTGCGTACTTTTAGTGCTGACCGCCAGTTAGCCGTTAATAAAATAAACCGGATGACACCGGATGAGTTTTATCAGCATGTCCAGGATAATCATCCAGCACCTCAGGCTCCACGCTATTTGTGGAAAGTGAAGAATGCTTACCGTTCATTGACCATGGCAGATTAAAGAGCTGACAATAATGGCTATTCCATTTCTAATGGGTTTTTCTGAAATATATATTTGATTATGATTATATTCAGTTAGAACTGGGAACTGCCATTACTGTTTACTCATGTTTCCTATAAGATTTTTTCAAGACTTGCATTGATTTCAATATCAAGCTGGCGATGCCTATTCTGCTTTGTAATAAGAGCAGGAATCGTGCTTTTTCGTCATTGCAATGATTGTATTATTGATGCAGTGGGTTATTAAGGCTGTATGCCCTTTGGTTTTCTAACTAAACATAGCCGTGACCTGAATGTTTGTTGGTGGTATATTTTCGCGATGTTTCGGTATCAAAGGCAGTCACTTTTTACATTGTGTACCAATTTTAGTACCAAACTCTAAATGGATTGACTAGATAATAATTTAAGCCGTTATTTTAGTTGAATATCAAACTCCTTCAAGTGACCTTTCGTGCGGGTCACCACTGTCGATAAGGATTTTAAATGCCTGTTATTACTCTTCCTGACGGTAGCCAACGTCAGTTTGATTGTGCCGTTTCTGTAATGGATGTTGCCTGTGATATTGGTCCAGGTTTAGCGAAAGCATGTATTGCTGGCCGCATAGATGGTGAGCTGGTGGATGCCTGTGAATTAATCGATTCTGATGCAAAACTGGCAATTATTACAAGTAAAGATGAGGAAGGGTTGGAAATTATCCGCCATTCATGCGCACATCTGTTGGGCCATGCGATTAAGCAATTATGGCCAGATACTAAAATGGCCATCGGACCCGTTATTGATAATGGTTTCTACTATGATGTTGATCTTGGCCGTGCCCTGACGCAGGAAGATATTGAGCTGCTTGAAAAACGCATGTTGGAGCTTGCCAAAAAAGACTATGACGTCATCAAGAAAAAAGTGAGTTGGCAAGAAGCTCGTGATACGTTCGTCGCCCGTGGTGAGGATTACAAAGTACAGATTTTGGATGACAACATTGGTCGTGATGATCACCCTGGTCTATATAATCACGAAGAATATGTTGACATGTGCCGTGGTCCACATGTGCCAAATATGCGTTTCTGTCATCATTTTAAATTGCAGAAAGTGGCAGGGGCATACTGGCGTGGGGACAGCGACAATAAAATGTTGCAACGGATATACGGTACTGCGTGGGCTGATAAGAAACAGCTCAACACTTACCTGCAACGCTTGGAAGAAGCTGCTAAACGTGACCATCGTAAAATTGGTAAACAGCTGGATTTGTACCATATGCAGGAAGAGGCGCCGGGTATGGCATTCTGGCATAACGATGGCTGGACTATTTTCCGTGAGCTGGAAACTTTCGTACGTACTAAACTGAAAGAATATCAATATCAGGAAGTTAAAGGTCCATTTATGATGGACCGTGTGATGTGGGAAAGAACCGGCCACTGGGAAAACTATGGTGAGCATATGTTTACCACCTCCTCAGAGAACCGTGAATATTGCGTTAAACCAATGAACTGTCCAGGGCACATTCAGATTTTTAACCAAGGTTTAAAATCTTATCGTGATTTGCCTTTACGTATGGCTGAGTTCGGTAGCTGTCACCGTAATGAACCGTCAGGTGCATTACATGGCTTGATGCGTGTTCGTGGTTTTACTCAGGATGATGCCCATATCTTCTGTACAGAAGAGCAAATTCACCGGGAAGTGAGCAGCTGTATTAAGATGGTGTACGACGTTTACAGCACTTTTGGTTTTGAAAAAATCGTTGTTAAGCTGTCAACCCGTCCGGAAAAACGCATTGGTACTGAAGAACAGTGGAGTCAGGCCGAGGAAGCTTTGGCGGCAGCGCTGCAAGAAAACGGTGTTCAGTTTGAGTATCAGCCAGGTGAAGGTGCTTTTTACGGACCAAAAATTGAATTTACTTTGCATGATTGTTTGGATCGTGCGTGGCAATGTGGTACTGTGCAGCTTGACTTTTCACTACCGGGCCGTTTGAGTGCGTCCTACGTAGGCGAAAACAACGAACGTAAGGTTCCTGTAATGATTCACCGTGCGGTTCTGGGTTCACTAGAACGGTTTATCGGCATCCTGACTGAGGAATATGCGGGTTTCTTCCCGACATGGATTGCTCCACAGCAGGTCGTTTTGATGAATATCACAGATAGCCAGGCTGATTATGTACAGGAATTAGCAAAAAAACTTCAAGATGCCGGCATTCGTGCAAAAGCAGACTTGAGAAACGAGAAGATTGGTTTTAAAATCCGTGAACACACTCTACGTCGTGTTCCTTACATGCTTGTTTGTGGTGAAAAAGAGGTCGAATCAGGAAAAATTTCTGTTCGGACCCGCCGCGGTAAGGATTTAGGTAGCATTGATGTTAACGAGTTCATCGAAAAACTGCTGGTAGAAATACGCAGTCGTAATCTTCATCAATTGGAGGAATAAGGTATTAAAGGCGGAAAAAGAATTCAAACGGCGCGTCCTAATCGCATTAATGGAGAGATTCGCGCTTCTGAAGTTCGTTTAACAGGTTTAGATGGCGAACAGATTGGCATCGTCAGTCTGAGAGAAGCTCTTGAAAAAGCTGAGGAAGTGGGTGTTGATTTAGTTGAAATCAGCCCGAATGCCGAGCCGCCGGTTTGCCGCATCATGGATTACGGCAAGTTCCTCTATGAGAAGAGTAAGTCAATCAAAGAACAGAAGAAAAAACAAAAGGTTATTCAGGTTAAGGAAATTAAATTCCGTCCTGGTACAGATGAAGGCGACTATCAGGTCAAACTACGCAACCTGGTTCGTTTTCTGGAAGATGGCGATAAAGCCAAAATCACCCTGCGTTTTCGTGGGCGTGAGATGGCGCACCAACAGATTGGTGTCGAAATGCTTAACCGTATTCGCGACGATCTGGATGAACTGGCAGTGGTCGAATCCTTCCCATCGAAGATTGAAGGCCGTCAGATGATAATGGTGCTCGCTCCTAAGAAGAAATAGTCGGGCAATCAAGTAATAAGCTCCCAGTCGGTTCGTCTGGTTGGGGCTTATTCGCCTTACTGATTCGTTGTAATTAACAATGCGAAGTGGAAATTAAAATGCCAAAGATTAAAACAGTACGCGGTGCCGCTAAACGTTTTAAAAAAACCGCAAGTGGTGGTTTTAAGCGTAAGCACGCTAACCTTCGTCACATTCTGACTAAGAAATCAACCAAGCGTAAACGTCATTTACGTCCAAAAGGCATGGTCTCCAAAGGTGATCTGGGCTTGGTTGTTGCTTGTCTGCCGTACGCATAAGCAATTTTTAGATTAGAATTCAGAGACGAATAGGAGAAGTATATGGCTCGCGTAAAACGTGGTGTTGTCGCCCGTGCACGTCACAAGAAAATTTTAAAGCAAGCGAAAGGTTACTATGGTGCCCGTTCGCGCGTTTACCGTGTTGCCTTCCAGGCAGTTATCAAAGCAGGGCAGTACGCTTACCGTGACCGTCGTCAGCGTAAACGTCAGTTCCGTCAACTGTGGATTGCACGTATCAACGCTGCTGCACGTCAGAATGGTTTGTCCTACAGCCGTTTCATTGATGGCCTGAAAAAGGCTTCTGTTGAAATCGACCGTAAGATCCTGGCTGACATCGCTGTGTTTGACAAAGTGGCATTTGCTGCTTTGGTTGAAAAAGCGAAGAGCGCTCTGGCATAAGTTAGAGTCGTTAAGAGGGGGAGCATGCTCCCTCTTTTACTTTGTTTGAAAATGTGGCTTACTAACGCGTCGTTGCCAGAAAAAATATTTTTTCCGAGAGAACCCATATTATGCTTTTAGTTTTTTTTCGCTTCTTTTTTTACTTTAGCGCCTGAACTCAGGGGGCTTTGCGCGTAAGAAAAGAAACGAAAAGTAGCGCCTGAGCCTCCGTTGTGGAGGCTTTTTTGTTTTTATTACATAAAACAGAAGCAGGTTTATAGAGTCATTAACGATCATTATTAGCAGGCCGTTAGGCCGAAGGAAGAGGAAAACGATGCCACATCTCGCTGAATTGGTTGCAAATGCAAAAGCAGCCATAGAAGATGCCCAGGATGTTGCTGCGTTGGATTTGGTGCGTGTTGAATATTTAGGCAAAAAAGGCCATTTAACTCTCCAAATGTCATCGCTGCGTGATCTACCGGTCGAAGAACGTCCAGCCGCCGGGGCTGTTATAAATCAGGCGAAGCAAGAAGTCCAGGAAGCTTTGAATACCCGTAAAGAAAAACTGGAGACAGCTCTTCTGAACTTCCGTTTAGCCGCAGAGAAGATTGATGTATCTCTGCCTGGTCGCCGTATGGAAAATGGTGGATTACATCCGGTAAACCGTACAATAGAGCGGATTGAAACTTTCTTTGGTGAATTAGGTTTTTCTGTGGAATCAGGTCCCGAAATTGAAGATGATTATCACAATTTCGATGCATTGAATATTCCTGCCCACCATCCTGCACGCGCTGATCATGATACTTTCTGGTTTGATGCCAAACGTCTGTTGCGTACTCAGACTTCCGGTGTTCAGGTCCGGACTATGCATAACCAACAGCCGCCAATTCGAGTCATTGCACCTGGCCGTGTATATCGTAATGATTACGATCAGACACATACGCCCATGTTCCATCAAGTGGAGGGTTTGATTATTGATCGTGGCATCAGTTTTACTAACCTGAAAGGGACATTGCACGATTTCCTGACTAATTTCTTTGAAGAAGACTTACAGGTTCGTTTCCGTCCTTCTTACTTTCCATTTACAGAACCTTCGGCGGAAGTTGACGTAATGGGTAAAAACGGCAAATGGCTGGAAGTGTTGGGTTGCGGTATGGTTCATCCTAATGTGCTGAATAATGTTGGCCTTGATCCTGAAATTTACTCTGGTTTTGCTTTTGGCATGGGGGTGGAGCGCCTGACAATGTTACGTTACGGCGTAACTGACTTGCGTGCATTCTTCGAAAATGATTTGCGTTTTCTCAAACAGTTTAAATAAGGCGGGAATATCTCATGAAATTCAGTGAATTCTGGTTGCGCGAGTGGGTAAACCCAGCCATTGACAGTGAAGAATTGTCTGATCAAATCACTATGGTTGGTCTGGAAGTTGATGGTATTGAAGCTGTTGCTGGTCAATTCCATGGTGTGGTTATCGGTGAAGTAGTTGAATGTGGCCAGCATCCAAATGCGGATAAATTGCGGGTTACAAAAGTGAATGTCGGTGGTGAGCGCTTATTGGATATCGTTTGTGGCGCACCGAACTGCCGCTTGGGGTTGAAAGTTGCAGTAGCTACAGTGGGTGCTGTGCTGCCGGGTGATTTCAAAATCAAAGCGGCTAAACTCCGTGGAGAGCCTTCTGAAGGAATGCTGTGTTCTTTCTCAGAACTGGGTATTTCTGAAGATCACGACGGTATTATCGAATTACCCATTGATGCGCCCTTGGGTGTTGATCTGCGTGAATATCTGAAGTTGGATGATAGCGTCATTGAGATCAGCATTACACCTAACCGTGCTGATTGCCTGAGTATTATGGGGGTTGCGCGTGATGTGGCAGTCGCTAATAAAATGCCATTATCTGCGCCGCAAATTGAGGCAGTAAAGCCAACAACAGATGCTGTTTTTCCTATTCATGTTGAAGCAACACAAGCTTGCCCTCGTTACTTGGGGCGGGTAATCGAAAAAATCAATGTGAAAGCGACAACGCCATTGTGGATGCGTGAAAAACTGCGTCGTGGTGGCATCCGCTCTATCGATCCGATTGTCGATGTGACTAACTATGTGTTGCTTGAATTAGGTCAGCCATTGCATGCGTTCGATTTAGAACGCTTAAAGGGTTCAATCATTGTGCGTATGGCGAAACCGGATGAAAAACTGATTTTGCTGGATGGCACAGAAGCCAAGCTTTCTGCTGATACTCTTGTTATTTCTGATGAAAAACAAGCTATTGCAATGGCGGGTATTTTTGGTGGCGAACATTCAGGTGTGAATGAAGAAACGCAAAATATTTTACTTGAGTGCGCGTTTTTCGCACCTTTGGCGATTGCTGGTCGTGCTCGTCGTTATGGTTTACATACTGACGCTTCTCACCGCTATGAGCGCGGTGTTGATCCTCAGTTACAACACTATGCAATGGAGAGAGCGACCCAACTGCTGATTGATATTTGTGGTGGTGAAGCAGGCCCGATCATTGATATTACTGATGAATCTCAATTACCAAAACCTGCGACAATCACACTGCGCCGTGAAAAATTGGATCGTTTGATTGGTCACTGTGTGCCTGATGAGCAGGTTGGTGATATCCTGGCCCGTTTAGGTTGTAAAGTCACTGTTCAGGAAAACTGCTGGCAGGCGATTGCTCCAAGTTGGCGTTTTGACATGGAGATTGAAGAAGATCTGGTGGAAGAAGTTGCCCGTATTTACGGTTACAACAATATTCCAGATGTACCGATGCGCGCAGATCTCATCATGAAAAAACACCGCGAAGCGGATCTTTCCCTGAAACGTGTTAAAACGATGCTGGTTGACAGAGGTTATCAGGAAGCGATTACCTACAGCTTTGTTGATCCTAAAGTTCAGGCATTGTTGCATCCACAACAACAGGCATTGATGCTGCCTAACCCAATTTCAGCGGATATGTCAGCAATGCGTTTATCATTGCTGACGGGTTTGCTGACAACCGTGGTGTATAACCAGAATCGTCAGCAAAACCGTGTACGTCTGTTTGAAACCGGCTTGCGTTTTGTGCCTGATGAAAATGTGGAGCAGGGTATTCGCCAGGAGCTGATGTTAGGTGGTGTCATTACCGGCAATCGTTTTGAAGAGCATTGGTCACTGGAAAAACAATCTATCGATTTTTTCGATATGAAAGGCGATTTGGAAGCTGTGTTGGAATTAACTGGAAAATTATCTAAGATTTCTTTTAGAGCAGATGTAAATCCGGCGTTGCACCCAGGGCAAAGTGCCGGGATTTATCTGGAAAATGAATACATCGGATACATTGGTGTTGTCCATCCGGAATTAGAGCGTAAACTTGACTTAAATGGTCGTACCGTAGTATTTGAAATACTCTGGAGCAAGCTGTCAGGCCGCGTGGTTCCTGACGCGAAAGAGATTTCACGTTTTCCGTCAAACCGTCGTGATATCGCCATTGTGGTGCCTGAAAACGTTGCTGTAGAAGATGTTTTGGCAGAATGCAAGAAAGTTGGCGTAAATCATATAGTTGGCATAAACTTGTTTGACGTGTATTGTGGTAAAGGTGTAGCAGAGGGTCACAAGAGCCTTGCTATAAGTTTTATCTTGCAGGATACCGCACGTACACTGGAAGAAGAAGAGATTGCTGCAACTGTTAATAGATGTGTTGCAGTACTGAAACAGCGATTCCAAGCATCCTTGAGGGACTGAACCTATGGCGCTTACTAAAGCTGAAATGTCAGAAAATCTGTTTGAGAAACTGGGAATTAGCAAGCGTGATGCTAAAGATCTGGTTGAATTATTCTTTGAAGAAGTGCGTCGTTCTTTAGAGAATGGTGAGCAGGTAAAATTGTCTGGATTTGGCAACTTTGATTTACGGGATAAAAACCAACGTCCGGGACGTAATCCTAAGACGGGTGAAGATATTCCGATTACTGCTCGCCGAGTAGTGACATTCCGTCCTGGTCAGAAGTTAAAAAGCAGGGTTGAGAAAGCCACACCTAAGGAATAATCAAAAAGGCCGCATTAATAGCGGCCTTTTTCTTATAAAGATCCTCTCTCATGAGCTGATTTCCAATGCAACCCACCTATTCCATTGCTGAATTAGTGATACGTCAGAAAAGGCGTGATTATCGCTTTTTGACAATTCTAACTTGTTTATTTTTATTTGTTTTTTTTCTCTCACTTTGTGCTGGGGAAAATTGGATCTGGCCTGATAAATGGTTTTCTGAAACGGGTCAATTGTTTGTGTGGCAGCTGCGTTTTCCTCGTGTTCTGGCTGTCGTTGCGGTAGGCGCAAGCCTGACTGTGGCGGGTGCGGTGATGCAGGCTCTGTTTGAAAACCCGCTGGCTGAACCGGGATTATTGGGGATCAGTAATGGCGCCAGCGTGGTGGTTGTATTTTTGGTGCTGATGTTTCACGGTATTACGCCATTCTGGTTGTTGAGCATTGGCGCTGTGATAGGCGCGCTCACTGTCACCATGATATTACTGACCTTTTCAAGAAAGCGTCATCTAAATAATGCTCGTTTGTTATTGGTGGGTGTCGCTTTTGGTGTTGTCTCTGGTGCATTGATGACATGGATGGTTTATTTTAGCACCAGTCTGGACTTGCGCCAGCTAATGTACTGGATGATGGGCAGTTTCAGCGGGATAGACTGGCGACAGCAATGGTTGGTTGTTGCTTTGTTTCCTTTAATCATTTGGTTGAGCAGTCAAGGGAAAGTACTTAATTTTCTTTCACTGGGAGAAACAACATCTCAGCAGTTAGGTATTTCACTTTATCGCTGGCGTAATCTATTTGTATGCGCGATTGGATTGCTGGTGGGGCTAAGTGTTGCACTTGCCGGAACAATCAGCTTTATTGGTTTGGTGATTCCACATATTTTGCGTTTGTGTGGTTTGACAGATTATAAAACATTATTGCCTGCATGTGTTCTGGCAGGCGGCTATGGATTATTGCTGGCTGATTTATTTTCCCGCCTTAGCCTGACGAATGCAGAAGTACCGATTGGCGTTGTGACGGCAACATTAGGCGCACCGGTATTCATCTGGTTATTGTTAAAAGTCAGAAACTGGAGTTAAGAAAGTGAATGATGTGCAAATCACCAGCCAGTTGATGACTCTCCGGCAAATTTCAGTACAAAATCGATTAATGCTGCTGACAGCCTCAATACAACAAGGTGAACAAATTCATCTCATTGGGCCGAATGGTTCAGGGAAAAGTACGTTATTAGCCTGTATGGCAGGTATTTTGCCGTATAGTGGTGAAATTGATTTGCAACAAAAATGCCTGAGTCAATATAGTCACGGTGAATTAGCACGGCACAGAGCATGGCTCAGTCAGCAAATTTCTTCTGTACCCATAATGCCGGTTTTTCAATATCTGCAACTGCACTTGATGCACCACCGGGTTAATTGTGACGATGTGCTGTCAGAACTCTGCGCTTATTTTAAATTGGGAATGCTGCTGGAGACACCGGTAGGAAATTTATCTGGTGGTGAATGGCAAAGGGTGCGGTTAACCGGGGTTTTTTTACAGGTTTGGCCATCAGTTAATTCGAAAGGTAAATTATTACTCCTGGATGAACCTGCAAATAACCTTGATATCACTCAGGTGGCAGCACTTGATCTGTTGGTAAAGAAATTCTGTGCACTCGGTGGAACCGTTATCATGAGTGGTCATGATCTTAATCACAGTTATGATAAAGCTGATCGGATCTGGCTGCTTGCCAATGGCCTATTGATTGCGGATGGAAAACCGGATGAGATAATGGAAGAAAATACGCTCTCCAGCGTTTTTGAGGCTGATATCAGATGCGTGTCAGAGAAGAGGCATAAATATTGGCGAGTTTTTTTGCCTTGATCATAGTTCAGTCAGGGTAAACCTATTGTAATTTTCACTTAATTTACTAAATCATACCTGCGTTGATGATTCGTTAAAATACAGTCATCTAATATGTCATTATACTATGAATGAATTGGACTGTTTTTTTATGGATCGTTTTCTGCCATTTTCCCGTCCTGCCATAGGTGATGAAGAAATTCAGGCGGTAGAGAAAGTTCTTCGTTCGGGCTGGATTACAACAGGCCCGCAAAATCATCAATTGGAACAGAACTTCTGCCGTATGTTTGGTTGTAAACATGCGGTTGCCTTAGCTTCTGCAACGGCAGGTATGCATTTGACATTAATGGCGTTGGGTATTGGCCCCGGTGACGAAGTTATTACGCCGTCTCAAACTTGGGTTTCCACAATAAATATGATTTGTCTGCTTGGTGCCGAGCCGGTCATGATTGATGTCGATCGCAATACCTTAATGATCGAAGCAGAAACCGTAAAAGAAGCAATTACTTCCAGAACCAAAGCGATTATTCCTGTTCATTATGCTGGGGCTCCCTGTGATTTGGATGCACTGCGTGTCATTGCTCAGGATGCCGGTATTCCGTTGATTGAAGATGCGGCTCATGCAATAGGGACTCGTTATAAAAATGAGTGGGTTGGTGAGCATGGTACGGCTATTTTTTCTTTTCATGCCATAAAAAATGTCACCTGTGCGGAAGGTGGTTTAATTGTTACTGATAATAATGAACTTGCTGAACGAATCCGGTGTCTAAAGTTTCATGGATTGGGTGTTGATGCTTTTGATCGTCAAATTCAGGGCAGGAGACCGCAGGCGGAAGTTGTAGAACCGGGTTACAAATATAATTTATCTGATATTCATGCTGCGATTGCTGTTGTGCAATTAAGTAAATTGGAATCAATGAATGCTCGCCGTCGGCAAATTGTAGCCCGTTATTCAGCAGCATTAAAAAATTTGCCATTGCAGATGCTAAGTGTACCCGATTATGAACATTTACATGCACATCATCTGTTTATGGTGCGGATTAATAAGGAAATCTGTGGTATTGACCGCGACACATTAATGGAACGTCTAAAAGAAAAAAATATCGGCACAGGTTTGCATTTCAGAGCCGCACATACGCAAAAATATTATCGGGAACGTTACCCGCAATTGTCGCTGCCTGAATCAGAATGGAATTCAGCAACGCTTTGTTCATTACCACTTTTCCCTGATATGAGTGATGACGATGTGGATTGTGTAATTGATGCTTTACAAGAAATTATTTCGGAGTGCAGATAAGTGTCCTTTGAACAAATTAAGAAAGTTTCTGTTGTTATTCCAGTTTATAACGAAGAAGAAAGTTTACCTCTTTTACTGGAAAGAACTTTGGCAGCTTGTAAACAATTGACTCAGGAATATGAGCTTATTCTCGTTGATGATGGCAGTAGTGATAAATCTGCTGAAATTCTGATTCAGGCAGCGGAACAACCTGAAAATAATATTATTGCAATTCTGCTTAATCGTAATTACGGCCAGCATTCAGCAATCATGGCGGGTTTTAATCAGGTCAATGGCGATCTGGTTATTACGCTTGATGCAGATTTACAGAATCCGCCAGAAGAGATCCCTCGTCTGGTTAAAACCGCAGAACAGGGTTATGACGTTGTGGGTACCCGCCGGGCTAACCGGCAGGATTCCCTGTTTCGTAAAACAGCTTCAAAAATCATCAACGCGATGATTACTAAGGCGACAGGCCGTTCTATGGGGGATTATGGTTGTATGCTTCGCGCTTATCGCCGTCACATTATTGAAGCTATGTTGCAGTGCCATGAGCGCAGCACCTTCATTCCTATTCTGGCAAACACCTTCGCCCGTAAAACGATAGAGATTGATGTCGCCCATGCAGAGCGTGAATTTGGTGACTCCAAATACAACTTCATGAAGCTGATTAACCTGATGTATGACCTGCTTACCTGCTTGACAACGGCGCCACTGCGTTTGTTGAGCGTAGTCGGGAGTGTCATTGCAGTTTCAGGTTTTTTACTGGCGGTATTGCTGATGACTTTACGTCTGATTTTCGGTTCTATTTGGGCAGCAGAAGGGGTGTTTACCCTGTTTGCCATCCTTTTTATGTTTATTGGCGCACAGTTCGTCGCAATGGGCTTATTAGGTGAATACATAGGCCGTATTTATAACGATGTCCGTGCGCGTCCACGTTATTTTATTCAAAAAGTGGTCGGAAATAAAAAGACCAACGACAACTCAGAAAACCAGGAAGAATACTAAATGAAAGCAATTATCTTTGCCTATCATGATATCGGCTGTGTCGGGATCAATGCCTTAACTAAAGCTGGCTTTGATATTCAGGCGGTATTTACCCATACTGATAATCCTACTGAAAACCATTTTTTCTCTTCTGTTGCCCGTTTGAGTGCAGATTTGGCGCTTCCGGTTTTTGCACCAGAGAACGTTAACCATCCACTTTGGATTGAGCGTATCCGGGAAATGAAGCCAGACGTGATCTTCTCTTTTTATTACCGGGACATGTTGAGCGAGGATATCTTATCGCTGGCGAGCGCAGGCGCATTTAATCTGCATGGTTCTCTGTTGCCAAAATACCGTGGCCGTGCTCCTATTAATTGGGCGATTTTGCATGGTGAAACAGAAACGGGTGTTACCCTACATAAAATGGTATTGAAACCTGATGCCGGAGATATTGTCGCTCAACATAAAGTCGCTATTGCAGAAACAGATACTTCGCTGATTTTGCACGGTAAAATGCGTGAAGCGGCGGAAAAACTGCTTGATCAAGTATTACCGCAGATCAAAGCGGGAACTTACACTGCAACACCGCAGGATGGGAAGCAGGCAACTTACTTTGGTCGCCGTACTGCCGCTGATGGCGAAATTGATTGGAGTAAATCAGCCACTGAAATCAACAACCTGATAAAGGCTGTAACAGAACCTTATCCTGGAGCATTTACTTTCCTGGGTGATCGCAAGATGACTATTTGGCAGGCTTCCGTGCTGAATAAAACGCATAACAAACAGCCAGGTACTATATTATCTGTGGCTCCTCTGATTATTGCTTGTGGTCAAGGCGCGCTTGAAATTATGAGTGGGCAGAATGAATCCGGTCTGTATGTTCGGGGGACACGTCTGGCGGAGGATATGAGCATTGTGACTGATATCCGTGTCGGTCCAAAGGCAACCTCTCAAATTAGCCACCGTAAGCGTGTCTTAATTCTGGGTGTGAACGGTTTTATCGGTAATCATCTGACAGAGCGCCTGTTGCGTGATGGCAACTATGATATCTACGGTATGGATATCGGTTCTGCTGCTATTGAACGTTTTATCGGTAATCCGCGTTTTCACTTCATTGAAGGTGATGTCAGCATCCATACTGAGTGGATCGAGTATCACATCAAGAAATGTGATGTGGTTCTGCCGCTGGTGGCTATTGCAACCCCAATTGAATATACCCGCAATCCACTGCGCGTATTTGAACTGGATTTCGAAGAGAATCTAAAGATTGTTCGTTATTGTGTTAAATACAATAAACGGATTATTTTCCCGTCCACATCAGAAGTTTACGGAATGTGTGATGATAAAGAGTTTGATGAAGATGATTCTCGTCTGATTGTTGGCCCGATTAACAAACAGCGCTGGATCTATTCTGTATCCAAACAATTATTGGATCGTGTTATCTGGGCATATGGTGAGAAAGAAGGACTTAAATTCACGCTGTTTCGTCCATTTAATTGGATGGGGCCACGTTTGGATAACCTGAACTCTGCGCGTATTGGCAGTTCCAGAGCAATTACACAATTAATATTGAACTTAGTTGAAGGCTCACCGATCAAACTGGTAGATGGTGGTGAACAGAAACGCTGCTTTACCGATATTAATGATGGTATTGAAGCGTTATTCCGGATTATTGAAAACCGTGGTGGGTTGTGTGACGGTCAAATTGTTAATATTGGTAATCCAACTAACGAAGCCAGTATTCGCCAGTTAGCAGAAATGTTACTTGATAGCTTTGAGAATCATGAGTTGAGAGGCCATTTTCCGCCGTTTGCCGGATTCAAAAAGATTGAAAGCGGAAGTTACTACGGTAAAGGCTATCAGGATGTTGAACACCGTAAGCCCAGCATTAAAAATGCGGAACGGTTGCTGGGTTGGAAGCCAACTATTGAGATGAAACAGACGATCAATGAAACATTGGATTTCTTCCTGCGTGGTGAAGTGGAAGAATTAGGGAAAAGTGCATGAAACAAGTTGGCTTGAGAATTGATGTGGACACCTATCGGGGAACCGTTGAAGGGGTACCGCAGTTGCTTAAAATCTTGGCGAAGCATCAGATTCAGGCCAGTTTTTTCTTCAGTGTCGGGCCGGATAATATGGGACGCCATTTATGGCGTCTTTTACGGCCTAAATTCTTATGGAAAATGTTGAGATCAAATGCGGCATCTTTGTATGGTCTTGATATCTTACTGGCGGGTACTGCATGGCCGGGTAAGAAGATAGCCAGGGATTTAGGTTATCTGATGAAGCAAACGCTGGATGCAGGCCATGAAGTTGGCTTGCATGCATGGGATCATCAGGGTTGGCAGTCGAAAGTTGGCCGCTGGTCTGAAGCTCAGTTAACCGAGCAGGTTAAACTGGGCGTGGAGGCATTGGTACAGGCAACGGGTCAACGGGTAACATGTTCCGCTGTTGCGGGCTGGCGGGCGGATGAACGCGTACTTGCAGTAAAGCAGCGGTTTGGTTTTGATTACAACAGTGATTGCCGGGGGACCCATCCATTCAGGCCCATTTTACCGGATGGTACTATTGGCGCTGTGCAAATTCCGGTGACGTTGCCAACTTATGATGAAGTGATAGGAATTCAGGTTAAAGATGAAGATTTTAACCGGTTTATCCTTGATGAAATAAAAAACAATCAGGGAGTTCCGGTATATACTATCCATACGGAAGTGGAAGGGATGTCCAAATCCACAGAATTTGAAGCTTTGCTGGAAATGGCTCACCGGGAAAACATACAATTTTGTGCATTAAGTCACCTGCTGCCTGAAAATATACAACGAGTTCCTGTGGGAAGAATCGTTCGTTCTGAATTTCCTGGCAGAGAAGGGTGGTTAGGATGCCAACAAGAGGTTTGACTTATCTATGTTAAATAACCGGGCGTGTAAAGTAGGGGCCTTTTTGATGGCTCTTTTTTTTGTCCTTACCTATTTATTACCCCTTAATGGTCGTCTGTTATGGCAACCAGATGAAACCCGTTATGCAGAAATTAGTCGTGAAATGCTGCAACGGGGAGATTGGATTGTTCCGTATTTACTGGATATTCGTTATTTTGAAAAGCCGGTAGCGGGTTATTGGATTAATAATATCAGCCAATGGATTTTTGGTGATAATAACTTTGCTGTCCGTTTTGGATCAGTTTTCTGTATTTTCATCAGTGCAATTTTGTTATATCGGCTTGCTATGATGATGTGGCAGGACCGGCATATTGCTTTTGCTACCAGTCTGATTTATATCTCAACGTTTCTGGTCTTGGCGATTGGCACTTATAGCGTGCTTGATCCGATGTTCTCTTTGTGGGTGACTGCGGCCATGGTGTGCAGCTTCTGGGCATTAAAAGCAGATTGTACCCGACAGCGGGTTATAGCATATCTGGTGCTTGGTTTGTGTTGTGGTATGGGCTTTATGACGAAAGGGTTTTTGGCCCTAGCCGTCCCGGTGATTGCTCTGTTGCCGGTTGTCATTTATCAGAAACGGGTCCGGCAAATAATATGCTTTGGTCCGCTTGCCATTATTTCCGCGATAGCAATCAGTTCGCCATGGGTTATTGCGGTTGCCCTGCGTGAGCCTGATTATTGGCACTATTTCTTCTGGATTGAACATATTAAGCGTTTTTCAGCCGATGATGCCCAACATATAGCACCATTCTGGTATTACATCCCGATTCTGATTCTTGGTGTGATTCCATGGCTTGGATTATTGCCTGGGGCTGTGATTAAAGGCTGGAAAGAGAGAAAATCTCATCCTGAAATGTTTTTCCTGCTTTGCTGGTTTGCGGTGCCATTATTGTTTTTCAGTATTGCAAAAGGAAAACTGCCGACTTACATCTTGCCCTGTATGGCGCCATTGGCAATGATGATGGCTAAATTTGGCGTAGATTGTGTAAAAAATGGCAAGATGAAGTTATTGAAGATCAATGGAATGGTTAACGTATTCATTGGTCTATTGGCGGTAATAGCTTTGTTTGCTATGGAAGCCGTGACAAAACATGCTTTATACCAGCCATCAGAATGGCCTAAATGGGTTCTAGCTATTGTTGCCTTTGGGATCTGGGCAATTATTGGCTATTTGTGTTTCATGCTGAATGGGAAATACTGGTTGTGGGCGGCATTTTGCTCTATTGTTGTCAGTCTGACGATTGGTAATGCTTTGCCTGAAAATATCATTAACTCCAAATTGCCTCAGAGTTTTATCAACCTACATCGTCAGGAGCTTGCAGACAGTCGGTATATTGTATCGGAAAGTGTTGGCCTTGCGACCAGTGCTGCATGGGAGATGAAACGCAGTGATATTTATATGCTTGAGCGTTTTGGTGAACTGGAATATGGTTTGAATTATCCGGATAGCCGATACCGGCATATTAGTGATAAAGATTTTCCGCAATGGCTGGAAAAAGCCCGTAAAGAAGGCCGGGTATCAGTACTTTTTCATTTGTATAAAAATGAAGAATTACCTGATTTACCAAAAGCGGATCAAGTCAGCCGTAATTACCGCTTCGTTATTATGGTCTATGAGAAACGTCCATGATAAGTTTTGCTTTGCTGTTGCTGGTCAGCCTGATGACATGTGCTGGTCAGCTATGTCAGAAACAGGCTGTGATATACTGGCAGAATGATGTTGATAATAAGAAAGCATTAGCGCTGAAATGGTTGGCAGGGGCCGTGATTCTGTTAGCTGTCGGGATGTTATTTTGGCTGCGTGTGTTGCAGATATTGCCGTTGGGAATAGCTTATCCCATGTTGAGTATCAATTTTATTATGGTTACTTTAGCGGGGAAATTTCTTTATCAGGAAAAAGTAGACAGAAAGCATTGGAGTGGGGTTGCTTGTATTATGTTGGGAATTTTGTTGATGAGCCTGAATGAATGAAAGGTTATATTTGGGGATTAGCCAGCGTATTATTGGTGACAATAGCACAGCTATTACTGAAATGGGGCGTTGTTAATTTGCCGGCATTGAACCTTGGCTTGCATTGGTTTGATATTGAGTGGCTATGGGATAATCGCAATTCTCTCGTGACGATCATGGCTGGTCTAGCTGGGTATCTGTTATCTATGCTATGTTGGTTATTTGCACTGAAATATTTACCATTAAATAAAGCTTATCCGTTAATAAGCCTGAGTTATGTATTTGTTTATTTCATGGCGACCTTATTGCCTTGGTTTAATGAAACAGTCACCTTGTTGAAAACAGCAGGTGTAATTTTCATTTTATTTGGTGTCTGGTTGATTAGCCGTCCAGAACGGATAACAAAATAAATACTTAGCTCTTCTGCTTGTAAGACAGCCTTGTTTTTTGATGGGGGTCTGGATAAAGTTAGCGTATTTTGCGGGTTCTGTGAGGTGGGGTTGATGACAATAAGAATAAAAGAGCTGTTGTTGTTACTCAGCCTGTTACTCATTGGTTGTTCCAGCCATACCCCCAGAACTCAGGCTCCTGCGTTAAAAACGGCGCTTTCTGATCCCATCATGGTGATTGCTCAACTTAAAGAGCAGCTTAATCAATGGTACGGCACACCCTATCATTATGGTGGGATGGATCGTAGGGGAGTCGATTGCTCTGGTTTTGTTTACCGTACATTCAGTGACCGGTTTGATATTCAATTACCTCGTACTACCCGTGGGCAAATAGTGTTAGGAACCCGCATTGATAAGGATGATTTAATGCCGGGTGATTTAGTTTTTTTCAAAACAGGCAGTGGTGAACATGGGTTACATGTTGGTATTTATGATGCCAACAATGAATTTATTCATGCATCAACTCATAAAGGTGTAACCCGTTCATCTATGAATAATGTTTACTGGAGAAAAGCTTTTTGGCAAGCCCGTAGGATTTAACGAAAAAACAGGTAAAAACTTTAATCAATAAAGGTAAAATAGTGATTAAGGATTTTTTAAGTGAGTAAAAAAATCAATGTTATATTGATATATGAGATTATGTTAAAACATTTAATAGGGTTAACCGTTATTTACACCAGCAGGTTTACCAACAATCAGTTTTCAAGTGTGATTTTATTGCTCAAAGCACAATTTTAAATAAAAGGTTTTTAACTTTTTAAAAATAGATTTATTTTACGTTTGATATTTTTTTAATGGTTTAATGGTTTAATGGTTTAATGGTTTAATGGTTTAATGGTTTAATGGTTTAATGGTTTAGGAGTAGTGACCGGGTAGCCCGGAGGAACCTCCCCTCAAGGCTCTCACAGAACCTCACGTGAACCTCTCGATTCATACGGCTCTTATTGTTCAGCCCTGAGCCAGAATATACCAGTGTGCGAAAAGTCTCTGATTTTGCAGTTGCAATCTCTTTAGAAACAACGCCTCTATTGATATGTTATCGACACCATAGGCTCCCCCATTGGATTTGATGCGTTTCCACGCCTCCCATACCAATCTTTTCGAAATATCAAATGGCTTTGTGTTTGTCATTGGTTCTTCCCATCGGTGGTTGACCAATAAATTACACTGAACAATACAACCCCTTCGCTCCCACGCCATTACAGCCTGTTCATCACTACTACGGGTTGTTCCGCCCCTGTACCCGACATTGGTACTCTGACTCTTGCAGGTCTTCTGCTTGAACGGCTTCGAGGGGCCTTCCCTCATCTAACGTACAGTTCCACTCCATAAGAAGTGTTCGTGACACACTGATAACCGCCAACTTTTTCGCCCGCCATATGAAATATCAGCTTACCTTGTTGCGTGAAAGAGTCCGATAAACCGTTGGTCATGATACCGAAAATAGTTCAACGGAATAGTTGATTGAATGCTGTCCAGTTTCATTCATATTGTCATTTCCAAAAGACGATTGCACATTCTGTCAGAACTCGTCTGCACTTGATTGCTGGAGTTGGGGGCTCCTGCTGTAAACCCGGGTGGATGGCTATTTGCTGGCTAAGTCTGATCTGATTAAGCGGTGTGAATAAGTCAATGAATACGATGACTTATTAGCAATTGCCCCGTAAACCGTCGCCCAATCGGGCGGCGATATAAGGGGAGCTAACCCGGGGTTTCCTGCGATCTGACATAGGTTTTCAACGTTTCAATCGTTGCGCCGCCTGCACTACATGCAAAATAAGATCGTGACCATAGTGCACTGGTTTTTGACTGACGAGATAAATGCGTATTTAAAATTCTGACATGGCGGCTGCGGATAAAAAAGCCTCTCGGATTTGTTGGATCATCGTTCCATCAAGGAGCTGACGACGATATTTTGTTGTAAAGATTAAATGGACAACTAACCTGCTGACACTGTGTCGCCGGCGTCGATAATTTTTTCATTCATCATTGTGCGCACTCATTTGAAATGCGCTCTGAAAATCCCTAAAATGATAGAATGTTATCAATGAGCGGTTATCATGAAAAGAGCTATTAAAGTCCGCCTCTATCCCACTGTTGAACAGGCTGAATTTCTGAATGCCCAGTTCGGTGCAGTGCGTTGCGTCTTTAACAAAGCTCTCCATATCAGCCGCCACATGTACCAGCGCCATGGAGTATCGTTAAATCCGAAACCCCGAAAGAAAAAAGGAAGCGCTAACCGGGCGAAAGCGCGGTTACAGGTAGCCAGGTGCCATGAACACGTAGCCAACGCCAGAGCCGATTTTCAGCATAAGCTTTCCCGTACACTGATTAACGAAAACCAAGCGACCATTGTGGAGATGCTGAAAACGGCAAACATGATGAAAAATCACAGACTTGCCCGTGCCATCGGGGATGCAGGCTGGCATAGTTTCATCAGCAGGCTGGAATACAAAGCGGAACAAAAAGGCGTTTATGTGGTGAAACTCGATCAGTGGTACGCCAGTTTCAGAAGGTGTCATTGTTGTGGTTGCAAGATGTCGGAAATGCCCTGAATGCGCGGTAGAACATGACCGCGACATCAATGCGGCTCAACATCCGGCAAAAGGGATAGTTGAATGACAGGCGGCGGGACACGTCGTCTCTGCTCATGGAGGCCTGCGTAAATCCGTTGCACCAACGGTTGCGGCCTGAGAAGTGGGAAGCCTCGCCGTTTTTTACGGTGGGGAGCAGTCACGATGATAAATTATGCGATTAGAAAACAATCAGAAATCAAGCGAAAAAATGAATGAACATGACATATCATAAATTTTTAGTAGTGCCAGATGAGTAACCTCTGATATGGTAACTCTTTTTGATGGGCGAGTATGATGAATAAAAAGACCACATCCACACCCCATGATGCGGCTTTCAAAGGGTTCATGACTCAGGTTGAAAACGCCAAAGATTTTTTTGACATTCATCTACCAGAAAAAATCAAGCAATTGTGTGATCTTAGCACATTGATGCTAACCAACTCTTCATTCATCGACCGACAGTTACGTTCGAGAATGTCAGATGTCCTCTATTCGGTAAAAACTCAACAAGGGGATGGTTATATCTATGTTCTTGTTGAACACCAGTCCACTCCAGATAAAATGATGGCGTGGCGAATGATGTATTATACGTTTATGGCGATGAATCAACATCTGCAACAGGGAAATAAGGAACTGCCTCTGGTTGTGCCCATGTTGTTTTACCACGGTGATAGTAGCCCTTATCCTTTCCAGCAGACTTGGACGCAGTGCTTTTCGTTGCCAAAATTGGCAGAAGAGATGTACTTTAACCCGTTTCCGTTAGTCGATGTGACCGTGATTGATGATAACGAACTGGTGAATCATCGCAAAATCGCCGTAATGGAATTAGCGATGAAGCATAAAAATTTGCGGGAGGGGTTTAAAATCGTGACTACACTATTGGCACAGGCCCTTAAGCACAACTATAATAGTGACAACGATGTGGTTACTATCCTTAATTATCTGTTTATCACGATGGATTCACCGCATTTTGAACAGGTGATCCAGCAACTGATTGAACAGGCAGATAGTCATCAGGAGGTGATTATGAGTATTGCTCAACGATTACAGGAAAAAGGCATTCAACAAGGCATTCAACAAGGTATTCAACAAGGTAGAGAAGAAGGTCAACGTGAGGCGCGGTTAGAAATGGTGCGTAGCCTGTTAAAAAACGGTGCTAGTATCGAACTGGTTATGAAAAGTACCGGCCTTAGCCGTAGCGAACTGCTTTCCCTGCAATAACCCTCACCTTTATTTCTCTTTGTGTTTTCTTACCCGCATTTTTTGGCGGGTAAGAGCTCGAACCTTACTAATAGGCAAACCTTGCTTCATAACCTGTCTTTCATACACAAATCCCCTGATAAAAAATCGATGAATTCTTTTGAATTTTCCCCATCTTGCTGATCTCAATAATAAATATTTCATTGAGGTACGGTAAAATGTTTCAAACCAACGCAGTCCAATGGGCTTATGAGACTTTCTTTCGAGCAAACCCAGGCGACAATATATTAAATGCTAGAAAATAGCGATAAGGCTGGAGGCATGCTTTATCAATAAGTTTTGATAATTTTAGCGAAAAACGCCGTAAACCCTCGCCCAGTGCGGGCGGGGATATAAGGCGAAAAGCCCGCAGGGCTTTAAAGATCAATCTGGCGTTGACTGACTCTGAACGTAGG
>NZ_JBEJZY010000014.1:0-100489 GCF_040256935.1 Photorhabdus viridis | reverse complement strand
AAGCGGCGGGACTCGTCGTTTCTGCCCATGGAGGCCAGTGTAAATCCGTCACACAGACGGTTGCGGCCTAGGAAGTGGGAAGCCTCGCCCGACAGGGCGGGGAGCAGTCACATCAGGGCCCATTGACACGGCTCAACATGAATAGACACAGCCTTAATTATAAATGGGAGCCGTCATCAAATCCCTGGATTAATTTGGACATAGGCGTGTGGCAAACACGAGTTAACGATCGCCCCCGAACTTCAAATAATACCCTCGGTGATAAAAAATTCATGCGTACAGTAGGAATGAATCTGAGTAACACCTCATTATTTGAGCTTTCAATGCAAGATATTGAACTGAACTATGGCGCCAGTTTTATCCGTGAACGCACTGGCCCAAGCAAAGGAAAATGGGAGTATGCCGTTAATCGGGAAGGAGAGCGTAAGGAAGGTCATCTTTTCTTAAACGGCAGCTATATGCTTGCCGGACGTCTTACCTTAATGGGGGGATGGGATTACAAATCCTATCAGGTAGAAGATTATAGCCCGGTACCTTCTCTTCGTCGGAAACTGCTCTACATGCCAAATATACCTATGCGCCACGCTTTCCATCAATGGTTGAAGGTATTCGTGGCTACATGATGAGTGTTGACGACCATATAAAACCTGAAATTTCAAAAAATATAGAATTAGGGCTGACATCTCGTTTCCCAGATGTAATTACTGACAATGACAGTGTAGATATCAAAATGTCCTACTTCGATAATCGGGTGAAAGACTATATCAACCGATCATGGATGGATGATTATTGGAGTATGTACATCAGCAATATTAAAGCAGCAGAATTCGCAGGGTTAGAGTTGGCGAGTGTTTACCACAGTGATCATTTTGATGCCCGTTTATCTATGAATTGTTATACGAAAGTCAGATTCTGTACTGAAAATGAAGGTTGTGTCGCTCGCAGCCTCCCTTCGGATTATGCTACTAACCATATTCCTCCTAAATATGCTGTATCACTCGATCTGACACGAAAATTTCTAGAAGACAAAATGTCTATCAACGCGAGAGTCTCATATTATGGTCAAAGATCTGTACCCGCAACAAAACCGGGACAAGGTTCCGCCCTCCTGCTGGCCCCCATTATTTGGCGACCCGCAACAGTGGCGGATATCTCTCTGATCGCTCATGTGAATAAACATGTCGAATTTGAGTTTGGTATAGATAACGTCTTTGACAAATATTATATCCAGCCTCTCAGCTTGGGTTATATTCCATCGCCGGGAAGAACATTCCGTGCCGGGATCACAACTTATTTTTAAATCAATCAGTTAAAATAAAGGCATATCACTGAGCTGATATGCCTTTTTCTGACAGCACGCCATTTATCCCCGTGAATACAGGGAACACTTTTTGACTTTATCTTTAAATACATAAAAGATAAGGTTTATTCTCGAAAATATGGTAAATACACACAAGGTGGTTAATTTATTTTTAAATATTTTAATAGAATAAAGTTTTTACTCGGTTTTTAAAAGGCTAAATAGTTATAAATTTGAAAAACAAAACCGAACTTACAAATTAATGCCAGATTATACCTATATAAGTTTATAGAGTGTGCAATTAATTGGTTTATTTGAGTTTTTATTATTAAAAAATTAATAAATATAATTTCAAATAAACTCACTAAATAATTTAATTTCGACATTAATAATTTCAGATTGATTTCAACATGTATTAAAATTTTTTTCAATATAGGAAAACCTTTCTTTCCTCTTCATTAACTATTTCCTGCACCTGATAGCTATTATTTCGAATGAAAATAGAATAACCATGATATAAATATATTGTTAATAAAAATACAAGGTGATTTTTAAATGAGAAATAGTTTATGTGTAATTAATCATTCTTAGATGAACATATGCAAAAATACATATTAACACATAGGGTTTTATAAAATAGAATCATGTTTGTTTGATGCTTAATAAATCAGGAGTCAGCTTAAAATAAAGTATTAATTATTTATCTTCTTAATGAAAAATAAGAAGAGTAAATGAAAATGTCAATCTGCAAAATTAAATATCTCGTTCATTAAATTACTATCAAATGAACCTGAAAAATTATTCTTTTAATAAGGCATACATATGAAAATAGACTCTGTTGATACATTGAATTTAGATAATGCCCAAAATTATATAACTGCATTATCCGGAATTGTCTCAGTGACAGGCAACGCCTATGGGCGCCTCGAGGTTTTCGGGATAGGTGCTGACAACGCAGTGTGGCGTAACTGGCAAACAGTACCAAACACTGGCTCTTCTTGGTCCGGTTGGAGCTCGCTTGGTGGAGGAATCACCAGTAAGCCTGCTGTTTACCTCAATGTGGACGGTCGATTGGAAGTATTCGTACGTGGTGCAGATAATGCGCTATGGCATAACTCGCAAACCGCCCCCAATGCTGGTTGGTCAGGTTGGCAGTCACTGGGTGGCGGGATCACCAGCAACCCGGCGGTATATGTTAACGCTGACGGCCGGCTTGAGGTCTTTGTACGTGGCAACGATAACGCTCTCTGGCACATCTCACAAACCGTCCCCCATTCCGGTCCGTGGTCGAGCTGGCACTCTCTGGGGGGGACGATCACCAGCAACCCTGCGGTATATATCAACTCCGATGGCCGGCTTGAGGTCTTTGCTCGCGGTACCGACAATGCACTCTGGCACATCTCACAAACCGTTCCCCATGCTGGACCGTGGTCGAGCTGGCACTCTCTGGGTGGCGGGATTACTAGCGATCCCGTAGTGGTCGGCAACTCCGATGGTCGGCTTGAGGTTTTTGTGCGCGGCGGCGATAACGCTCTCTGGCACATCTGGCAAACAGTTCCCCATGCTGGACCGTGGTCGGCCTGGCAGTCACTGGGGGGCCGGATCACCAGCAACCCCGCAGTATATGCCAATTCCGACGGCCGGCTTGAGGTCTTTGCTCGCGGCGGCGATAACGCTCTCTGGCATATCTGGCAAACAATAGCGCACACTGGCCCGTGGTCTAATTGGGCCTCATTGAATGGCGTAATTACCAGCGCGCCAGAGGTGGCGAAAAACGCTGACGGCCGGCTTGAAGTCTTTGCCCGCGGCGGTGATAACGCACTCTGGCATATCAAGCAAGACACACCATCGTGGTCTGCTTGGGCATCCCTCGGCGGCACGTTGATCGACGCTTCAGCGATCAAATAATCTGGAATAAATCCAGCCTTGCACAAAACGAACGTCACCTTCTGGCCCGATACGCTAAGGAAAATATTCACTGCGCTGCATCGGGCCAGTGGCACTTAATTTTTAGGTGAAAATTTAATATTCGATACACAAACTTGGCTCGAATTCGAACTTGTATATTATCGTTGAGACAAAGACATATTTTTGTCTGTTTGAAGCAGACTCTTAGTCAAATATATCTAGAAAACAACTTCAAACAGAATAACCTCTTTTAGGTACATGATTAAATCAGGATCTGTGTTTCTCAATAGCCAGATTATGAATTATGTGCTTTAATAATGGTTCAATAAAATATTTTAAAAAATAAAAAACAATGAGTGGAATATATTTAAAAACAGAAACCAATGGAGGATTTAAAATGGAAAAACAGTTTATTTAAAATTGATTTTACTTAAATGATTTCTGTATAAAAACAACATATAAAATATTTCATAACACAATTAAAAAATCATATTTAATTAATGCTTTACAGGTCAGGGATTAACAAAAAACACCCGCCGTTCATTTTATGAATAATATAACATAGGAGACTGGTGAAAATATCAATATATAAAGCTGAATATTCCTCTAATTATATAATTATTTTTTTAATCTGAAGAATTATTTTTAAAGAGAATATACATATGAAAAAAGAACCCATTAAAACGCCAAATTCAGATAATACCGAAACATATGTTGCAGGTGAGATAGAAATTGAGAATTCTGCAATCGCGTTATCTGGAATTGTCTCAGTAGCAAACAATGCCGATAATCGACTTGAGGTTTTCGGTGTAAGCACTGACAGCGCAGTGTGGCACAATTGGCAAACAATACCGCTCCCAAACTCCCCTTGGGCCGGCTGGAGCAAATTTAACGGAACAGTGACTAGCAAACCCGCTGTTCATCGTAATTCGGATGGTCGATTGGAAGTATTCGTACGTGGTACGGATAATGCACTCTGGCACAACTGGCAGACCGCCGCTGATACCAATACTTGGTCAAGCTGGCAACCACTGTATGGTGGGATCACCAGCAATCCAGAGGTATGTATCAACTCTGACGGCCGGCTTGAGGTCTTTGCACGCGGCACTGATAACGCGCTATGGCATACCTGGCAAACCACAGCTCATACCAATTCGTGGTCAAGCTGGAAATCTCTAGGTGGCACACTCACCGGTAACCCAGTCGCACATATCAATGCCGATGGCCGGCTTGAGGTCTTTGCACGTGGCCCCAATAACGTTCTCTGGCACATCTGGCAAACGACTCCCCACACGGATCAGTGGTCAAGTTGGCAGTCACTAAAAGGCATAATTACTAGCGACCCAGTGGTTATCGACACCTGCGATGGTCGGCTCCAAGTCTTTGCGTGCGGTGCTGATAGCACACTTTGGCACATCTCACAGATCAGTTCTGATTCCGTTTCGTGGTCAAACTGGCAATGTTTGGATGGTGTGATCACTAGCGCCCCGGCGGTGGTGAAGAATATCGCTGGTCGACTTGAGGTCTTTGCACGTGGCGCTGATAACACGCTCTGGCGCACCTGGCAAATTTCCCATAACGGCCCGTGGTCTAACTGGAGCTCATTTACAGGCATTATCGCCAGTGCCCCAACGGTAGCGAAGAATTCGGATGGTCGGATTGAGGTCTTTGTACTTGGCCTTGACAGTGCACTCTGGCATCTCTGGCAAACCACTTCATCAACTACATCATCGTGGACCACCTGGGCTCTCATCGGTGGTATCACATTAATCGACGCTTCAGTGATCAAATAATCTGGAAGGAGACAGCTTCGCACAGGACGCGCGTAATCTTCTGGCCCGATGCATTTAAGGAAAACATCCACTGAATTGCATCGGGCCAGTGGCACATAATGAGGATTTTACTTTTAATTTTGTCGCGCCGTCGCAAAATATCGGCCATTAATTTCCGATCTATTCAGATCCTTACAATTTATCCAGTCCAATTTGCGAATTACTTCCAGATTTTACTTGTGTAAGTTTAAAGCTTGGTGCGATACCATAACAAAAGAATTAATTCACAAATTTAACGTAAGACAACTGCATGATTAACACAGAAACTTTCGACACCCACACGCCCATGATGCAGCAATATCTCCGTCTTAAAGCACAGCATCCCGATATTCTGCTGTTTTATAGAATGGGGGATTTTTATGAACTCTTTTATGACGATGCTAAAAAAGCCGCAAAATTGCTGGATATTTCTCTGACCAAGCGAGGTCAATCGGCTGGTAACCCTATTCCAATGGCAGGCGTGCCACATCATGCAGTAGAAAACTATTTAGCTAAACTAGTTCAATTAGGCGAGTCAGTCGCTATCTGTGAGCAAGTTGGCGATCCTGCCACCAGCAAAGGCCCGGTTGAGCGTAAAGTCGTTCGCATCGTTACCCCCGGTACTGTGACAGATGAGGCTTTATTGCAGGAACGGCAAGATAACCTGCTTGCAGCCATCTGGCACGATAATCAGGGATTTGGCTATGCCACGCTGGATTTAACATCCGGTCGCTTCCAAATATCTGAAACGGCAGAACAGGAAACGATGTCAGCCGAATTGCAACGTAGCCGTCCTGTTGAATTGCTCTATCCTGAAAGTTTTGAGCATATGGCTTTGATTGAAAATTATCATGGCCTGCGTCGCCGCCCTTTATGGGAATTTGAATTGGATACAGCAAAGCAGCAGCTTAATCTGCAATTTGGTACCCGTGATCTGGTCGGTTTTGGTGTGGAAAAAGCGACTCTCGCTCTGCGTGCCGCGGGCTGCCTGTTGCAATACGTTAAAGATACTCAGCGCACAGCTTTGCCTCACATCCGTGGCATCACGGTGGAGCGTCAGCAAGATACAGTTATTATGGATGCGGCAACCCGCCGTAATCTGGAGCTGACACAAAATCTGTCTGGCGGTACAGATAATACCCTCGCCTCCGTTCTTGATCTGTGTGTTACCCCAATGGGTAGCCGAATGTTGAAGCGCTGGTTGCATGCCCCTGTCAGGGATCGCCAGATATTGGAGAACCGTCAGCAGGCCATTGTTATCTTGCAGGAAATTGGATTGGAATTGCAGCCGTTTTTACTGCAAGTCGGTGATCTGGAACGTGTATTGGCCCGCTTGGCTCTACGCTCTGCTCGGCCACGGGACTTGGCAAGAATGCGCCATGCATTCCAGCAATTGCCTGATATCCATCAGATTATGGATTCTTCGGATTCCCCGTATATCAAACAATTACAGAAAAACATTGGTCAATTTGATGAGCTACAGGAATTGCTTGAAAAAGCGATTGTAGAAACACCACCGGTATTGGTTCGGGATGGCGGCGTGATCGCGCCCGGCTATAACAGCGAGCTGGATGAGTGGCGTGCATTGGCTGATGGCGCCAGTAACTATCTGGAACAATTGGAAATCCGCGAACGTGAAAAACTGGGCATTGATACTCTGAAAGTCGGCTTTAATGGTGTTCATGGCTACTATATTCAAGTCAGTCGTGGGCAGAGCCATTTGGTGCCCATTCATTATGTCCGCCGCCAGACATTGAAAAATGCTGAACGTTATATCATTCCTGAACTAAAAGAATATGAAGATAAGGTTCTGACTTCTAAAGGGAAGTCTCTGGCAATAGAAAAAGCCCTGTACGAGGAATTATTCGATCTGTTACTGCCTCACCTGGCTGAATTACAAACCAGCGCCGAAGCACTGGCTGAACTTGATGTATTGGCAAACTTGGCAGAACGAGCTGAAACCCTGAATTATGTCTGCCCAACGCTAAACGATAAACTAGGTATTCAAATCACCGCTGGACGCCATCCGGTTGTTGAGCAAGTTCTGCGTGAGCCATTTATCTCCAACCCGCTCTCTTTATCCTCACAGCGACGTTTACTGATTATTACTGGTCCAAATATGGGTGGTAAAAGTACCTATATGCGTCAGGCCGCCCTCATTACACTTCTGGCTTATATCGGCAGCTTTGTGCCTGCTGAAAAAGCGGTAATCGGTCCTATTGATCGCATATTTACCCGTGTGGGCGCTTCCGATGATCTGGCATCCGGCCGTTCAACCTTTATGGTGGAAATGACAGAAACTGCCAATATCTTGCACAATGCGACCGAACAAAGCTTGGTATTGATGGATGAAATTGGTAGAGGGACATCAACCTACGATGGCCTTTCTCTTGCATGGGCATGTGCAGAAAATCTGGCAAACCGTATTAAAGCAATGACTCTGTTTGCCACTCACTATTTTGAGCTGACCACGTTGCCGGAAAAACTCGAAGGTGTAGTTAATATTCATCTGGATGCGGTAGAACATGGGGATACCATCGCATTTATGCACAGCGTACAAGATGGCGCCGCCAGTAAGAGTTATGGGCTGGCCGTTGCTTCCCTCGCAGGCGTGCCACGCGAAGTGATTAAACGCGCGCGCCAGAAACTTAAAGAGCTGGAATCGCTGTCTAACAATGCAACTGCGAGTCATGTAGATACACCACAACTTGCGCTGTTAACAGAAGAAACCTCACCGGCGGTTGAAGCATTGGAAAATCTCAATCCAGACTCTTTGACTCCCCGTCAGGCATTGGAATGGATTTATCGGCTGAAAGATATGGTGTAAGAAAGTGTTCGATAAAAACCTTTTACAACCGATATCCCGTTTTTTGCAATGTGAAACCCCTGATTTATGGGTAGATAAAGCCAAACAACCGGAAAATTTACCTGTGCTTCTGCGCGATCACCTGTTATGTGAATTGAAAGCAGCACAGAGCGCGATGTATTTAATCCGCAAGTATGCTGTAGATCAGCAAAGTGCGGATATATTGCTGGCATGGTTTAAACCTTATGAAGATTTTGCCTATAAAAAAATTGGCGCTCTCCATTCATTAAAAGGTCAAAACCAGGCTACCAAGCAGATCACCGCCAAAGCTGATTCACCATACAGTCAGGATCTGATTGATAAAATGGTATTGCTGATCAAAGAAGAGTTACATCACTTCTATCAGGTGCTGGAGATCATGGATGCACGCAATATTCGCTATGAAAGTATCAGCGCCAGCCGTTATGCCAAAGGAATGTTTAGCCATATTATCAACCACGAGCCTTATACACTGGTGGATAAACTGATTATCGGCGCCTATATTGAGGCACGCTCTTGTGAGCGTTTTGCCAAACTGGCGCCTCATCTTGATGAAGAATTGAGTAAATTTTATATCTCGCTACTTCGCTCTGAAGCTCGCCATTATCAAGATTATCTTGCTCTAGCTCAATCTATTGCTAATGAAGATATTACCGGGCGGGTTAACTATTTTGGTCGTGTTGAAGCTGAGTTGATTCAAAATCCAGATAGCGATTTTAAATTCCACAGTGGTATCCCCGTGATTTGAATATGACATTGATTAAAAAAGGCGAGTTTATACTCACCTAGGAGTGATGAACTTACTCCCGAAAAAGGAGTCATTAAAAGTCCTTGATTAAGATTCACCATCATCCCAGACAGGGCTAGGATAATTTTACCGGGTACTGAAGAACTTAATAATACCGAGCGCCAATAACGTAAAAACACGGATAACAGTTCTTCAGAACCCAAGTAGTTAAACTACTCAACAATTAAGTACGGAACAACGCTTCAATATTCAAACCTTGAGTTTGCATAATATCTTTCAAACGCCGCAAACCTTCGACTTGGATCTGACGCACTCTTTCCCTTGTTAAACCGATCTCTTTTCCTACATCTTCCAGCGTTTCAGCCTCATACCCCAAAAGACCAAAACGACGCGCTAATACTTCACGTTGTTTCGAATTCAACTCAAACAACCATTTGACGATACTCTTTTTCATATCGTCTTCCTGCGTTGTTCCCTCCGGCCCGCTTTCATTCTCATCCGATAAAACATCCAATAGCGCTTTATCAGAGTCACTGCTAATGGGTGTATCAACCGAAATGATACGTTCATTCAATCGCAGCATACGGCTTACATCATCAACCGGTTTATCCAGTTGCTCTGCTATCTCTTCTGGGCTAGGTTCATGATCCAATTTATGGGCAAGTTCTCTTGCTGTACGCAAGTAGACATTAAGTTCTTTAACAATATGGATTGGCAACCGAATGGTACGGGTTTGATTCATAATCGCCCGTTCAATAGTTTGCCGAATCCACCATGTTGCATAGGTAGAAAACCTGAACCCACGCTCCGGGTCAAATTTTTCAACAGCACGGATAAGACCAAGATTGCCTTCTTCAATCAAATCAAGAAGCGCTAACCCCCTGTTACTATAACGACGGGAAATTTTAACAACCAACCGCAGGTTGCTCTCGATCATTCTCTGGCGGGCCAGAACATCACCACGTAATGCCCGCCTGGCGAAAAAAACCTCTTCTTCCGCGGTTAACAAAGGAGAGAAACCAATCTCGCCGAGATAAAGCTGTGTCGCATCAAGAACCCGCTGGTTCATACTCTGCAATACATCTAAATCATTCTCAAGATCAGTCAGGTCATCCTCACCATTCTTCAATAATTTCTCATCGAAGTCGTCAGCTTCAATACCACTTTCATCTAAATCCGCATCATCATACAACTCGTTAACTTTCAGCGTATTTTGGCTCATAAGCTGCCCCTACCTATGATAATGCAGGCAGAATTCAGCACTCTGCCCAGTTTATCGCTGCGGAAGATAACGCAGCGGGTTTACGGATTTTCCCTTGTAACGAATTTCAAAGTGTAATCTTACAGAGCTGGTACCCGTGCTACCCATAGTGGCGATTTTTTGTCCCGCCTTGATGTCCTGTTGCTCACGAACCAGCATTGTATCGTTGTGAGCATAGGCACTCAGGTAGTCATCGTTATGTTTTATAATTATCAGATTTCCATATCCACGTAAGGCGCTTCCGGCGTAGACAACTCGACCGCCTGCTGTTGCGAATACTGACTGACCACTACTGCCGGTAATATCAATTCCTTTGTTACCCCCTTGGGCATCAGAGAAATTTTCAATCACTTTGCCTTCAGCAGGCCACATCCAACTGCTGACAGTACTGTTTCCACTGCTTACGGTTGTCGTCGGTGATTTTACATACGTATTGTTTACGGTTGACGTAGTTGCCTGTGGCAACATTTTTACACTCTTCTGTTTTCCGGAATTTGCAGGATACGCATTAGTTGATTGAGAATCAACCAGCGTTGTTTGAGTTTGATTATGGCTATAAGTGGTTAACATCCCGCCGCTGCCGGTCCTCAAAGTCTGTCCCACCGTCAGGCCATAAGGTTCTGAAATATTATTTTTGCTCGCAAGATCACGAAAATCACTCCCCGTGATCCACGCAATATAAAACAGAGTATCACCGTGTCTTACGGTATAAGTGTTGCCGTTATAGCTACCTTTAGGAATACTTTCATAATCACGGTTATAAATGATTCTCCCTTGTGAATTGCTGCCGCTAGCACTAGTCGATGAAGGTGAAGATGGCATTGGCGTAGATATAGCAGAGCTGTCTGAAGAGATTACCGGGTGACTGATGCCTCGGCTTTGCTCCTGATTAATACTAGTGATAGGCGCTGGGCGAGTTGGTGGATTTGTACAACCGACTAACCAGACTCCCATTAATGAACAAATTACAATCCGCTGTATTTTCTTCATTGGGCTTCCCGAATTCATACTTTTTTCCCCCATAACGGCAAATAATAAGCGTAAAGATCAATAACTCTTAAAGGTTATACATAACTACAAAAATTTCAAAACGAAAATAATTTCGCTTATTAAAGCGAATATAACCATTAATTGAAAAATAGTTGCAATAGACTACGAATTTAAGCCAGTTCCCCTTGCACAAGAGGCACAAAACGTACAGCTTCGATCACTTCACTATGAAAACCATTACCATGACGTTTCACAGATTTAAGAATTTGTGTATTTTCACCAACAGGCAAAACCATAACACCACCATCAGCAATCTGGAGCATCAGTTCTTGTGGGATATATGGAGGAGCCGCGGTCACGATAATAGCATCAAATAACCCACGTGATGGCCATCCTTGCCAACCGTTCCCATGGCGGGTTGAGACATTATGTAAATCAAGCTGTTTCAATCTGCGTTTAGCCTGCCACTGCAAACCTTTTATCCGTTCTACCGAAAAAACATGTTTGACCAAATGAGCTAATATCGCCGTCTGATAACCAGAGCCTGTACCAATTTCCAGTACTTTAGCATCAGGTGTTAACTGAAGCAGTTCAGTCATACGGGCGACAATGTAAGGCTGAGAAATTGTTTG
Organism: Photorhabdus viridis; assembly: GCF_040256935.1. Taxonomy (NCBI): domain Bacteria; kingdom Pseudomonadati; phylum Pseudomonadota; class Gammaproteobacteria; order Enterobacterales; family Morganellaceae; genus Photorhabdus; species Photorhabdus viridis. The sequence goes on along the minus strand of NZ_JBEJZY010000014.1, from coordinate 88,994 downwards.
CCCATAACCAATAGGCAAAGCCGTATTTTCATATGCTTTATGTGCCAATGCTTCATCGACAAAACGTTCCCTAGGCACAGCGGAAATGGCTGCCAGTAAACGTTCATCTTCTATTCCCTGCTGGCGTAATTGTGTCAGCAAATTTTTCATTGCTCGACTTAGCATTCTCCATCAACCTCAGCTTTAGCTAACCAGTCTCTGACTAACTCCTGCGCTTTATACGCAGTCAGATCGACCTGCAATGGTGTAATAGAGACATATCCCTGTTCTACAGCTGCAAAATCTGTTTCAGGCCCCGCATCATGTTTATCTCCCGGTGGACCCAACCAGTAAAGCATGTTTCCTTTCGGATCTTGCATGGAGTAGACTTCTTCCGCGGCATGACGACTACCACAACGCGTCACCCGAAAACCTTTAATTTGATCAAGTGGCAGATCAGGCACATTCACATTCAGAATATTACCCGCTCTCAAAGGTGCTGTTTGTAACATTTGCAACAAACGGCGTGTGATTTCTGCCGCCGTTTCGTAATACGATTCGCCATCGAGTGAAATGGCCAATGCCGGTAATCCCAAGTGACGACCTTCCATCGCGGCAGCAACAGTACCTGAGTAAATCACATCATCCCCGAGGTTGGGGCCTCGGTTAATACCAGAAACAACAACGTCCGGGCGCGGAAGAACTAAGCGATTAACACCGAGATAAACACAATCTGTTGGTGTGCCATCCAGCACCGAGATATCCCCATTCTCCAGCGTATGAATTCTTAATGAACGATCAAGTGTCAATGCATTAGATGCACCGCTCCGGTTACGATCAGGCGCAACAATCTGCACATGATAGCTTTCCCGCAATGTTGTCGCCAAAACCTGAATACCTGGTGCGGTGACACCGTCATCATTACTCAGCAATATTCGTAACATTATTTTGATCCTGATTGATGATTTCCCTGATCACACTGGTAGCAAAACTACCGGCTGGCAGCCAGAAACTGATCTTTACCGTGCTATTATCCGGCCATTCCCAACACAGATCCTGAGGCTGAACCAGAATAGCCCTGCGGGTACAATCCACTCTTTCCCGTTTGATAAGTTCCCACAATGATTCATAAGGCTGCAAATATTGTCGTTCAAAATCCGCAGATTGATGCTGTGTTCCCAATTCACCACTGCCAGGCAGCGGTGCAGTTATCTGTAGCTCTCCGTTGATGACCCGCTGCTGTAATAAAGGCAACTCTGTTTCGTCAGCAACAAACCAACTACCACGCCCCGTTAATTGTAAGGCGTCGCCATTAATGACCTGCTGCTGTTGTTCAAGAGCAATTCGCGCACTCGCCACCGCATTAAACATAGCACTGCGACTGGCTGAAAGATAAAAGCTGCGTTTATTTCTCTCTTTTACCCGGATTTCATTATTCGCCCAGCGTTGCGCCTGAACCAGATTCTGCCCATCCCGCCCAAAACGCTGCTCACCAAAATAGTTAGCAACCCCACCTTGTTGAATCAGTTGTAATCGGTTTTCAACAAATTGGTGATAACTGATTTCCCGCAAAATCAGAGTAAATGAATTTCCTTTCAGTGCTCCAATGCGCAGTTTACGTTTTTGACGATCTGTTGCCAGAACCTCACATCCTTCAAGCTGAAACGATGCAAAATCAGGATCCTGTTTACCGGGTAAGTGTAAGCAAAACCATTGTTCTGTCACTGCGTTGCGGTCTTTTAAACCTGCATAACTGACCGATCTAGGTGGTATACCAGCGAAACGGGCGAGGTTCTCTGCAACAAATTGAGTATTACAACCCGTTTTACGGATATGCACCATTAAGTGTTCACCTTCCCCGTCAGGAGAAAAACCTAAATCTTCGCGGACGATAAAATCTTCCGGCGAAGTTTTTAATGTCCCCGTCGCTTCCGGTTGCCCATACAGCCAATTTAATTCAGCTAATGCCATCAATTATTCCTTAACTAGCAAAGCCACCGCTTCGCAAGCAATACCTTCTTTACGTCCAATAAATCCCAATTTTTCGGTCGTGGTGGCTTTAACATTGATATCATCAATGTGGCATTGCAGATCTTCTGCCAGATTGACTCTCATTTGTGGGACATGCGGCAGCATTTTTGGTGCCTGAGCAATAATCGTAATATCCAAATTACCGATCCGATAACCCCTTTCTCTGATACGACGATAAGCTTCACGCAATAACTTACGGCTATCAACACCTTTAAATGCCGGATCAGTATCCGGGAACAATTTTCCGATATCGCCCAATGCCGCCGCCCCTAACAAGGCGTCAGTCGCTGCATGGAGAGCAACATCACCATCGGAGTGCGCCAATAGCCCTTGTTCATAAGGGATACGGACACCACCGATAATAATCGGCCCTTCACCACCAAATTTATGCACATCGAAACCGTGTCCGATTCTCATGATGTTTGTTCCTTCATTTTCTGGACAGATAAAATTCTGCCAATGCCAAATCTTCGGGGCGTGTGACTTTTATATTGTCCGAACGCCCGTTAACCAATACCGGTTGATAGCCACAATATTCCAGTGCAGAAGCTTCGTCAGTGATATTAGCGTGTTGCGACAGTGCTTTTGATAAGCTGTCCCTGAGTAACATCAGTGGAAAAAACTGCGGTGTTAGTGCGTGCCAGAGATCTTGGCGCTCTACCGTATGGTCAATAACCTGACCAACACGTCCACGTTTCATCGTATCGCTGACCGGAGATGCCAGAATACCACCACATGCCATATTTCCCTGTTCATCCGCTTCTGCCAATTGTAGCAAACGTTCAAGATCGTCATGGTGTAAACAAGGGCGGGCCGCATCATGTACTAAAACCCAGCGATTATCATTCCCGGCCAAATGAGCCAGATGATTTAAACCAGCCAATACAGAATCTGCTCGCTGCTTCCCTCCGATTACTGTCGTAATACGTGGATCTGATGCAACCTCAAGAGATTGAAACTGTGTATCAGCCGGATTTAAAACAACCACAACGCGTTGAATGCGGGGATGATCAAGTAATGCAGCCAGAGTGTGTTCAATAACAGTTTTTCCGACAATAGACAGATATTGCTTTGGGCAATCCGAATTCATTCGGCTGCCAATGCCCGCTGCGGGTACCAAAGCAATAATATCAGCACAGGAATGCAATAATAGATCGTTCATTTTAATTATTGAGTATTATTTGGAGTCGAAGGACGTGAAGTATTTTCTTTAGATTTATCAGTGATTAAACGATAGAAAGTTTCACCTGGTTTGATCATGCCCAATTCATTACGGGATCGCTCTTCAATGGCTTCCTGCCCGCCGGTAAGATCGTCAATTTCCGCCGATAATTGATCGTTACGCACTTTAAGTTTGCTGTTTTTGCTCTCTTCCATAGCAACATCATTCTTAACCCGTACATAATCATGAATACCATTTTTACCAAGCCACAGTGAATACTGTAACCATCCGAGTAAAACCACTAATAGTAGCGTCAGCTTACCCATTTCCGCCCCCTGAAATATCTGTCAATCATCCCATAACTCAAAGAGTGACGCTACTATCACAAAACAGGATGGGGGAAAATAGTTGAGGATAAAGTCATGACATAAGCACATCACTGAAGATTCAATAAGGTGCTTATGTTGATGTTATAGGTCATTAATCCCTGAACGTATAATGCCGTTCTTTTTCAATTCCGCCAGCAACTGTTCCACTGATGCTTCAATAGGTTGTTGACCTGCAAGATAAATTTCCGGGTTATCGGGAATCTCATAGGTTGAATCAATCCCCGTGAAATGACGGATTTCACCCGCCCGGGCTTTTTTGTACAATCCTTTAGGATCACGGGATTCGCAAATTTCCAATGGTGTATCGACAAAAACTTCAATAAATTGCCCTGGTTCTAGTAATTCACGAACTTTTTGCCTCTCTGCTTTATGAGGAGAAATAAAAGCGGTCAGTACAACTAAACCCGCATCTACCATCAGATTGGCAACTTCACCCACACGGCGGATATTCTCCTGTCGGTCCTGTTCTGAGAAACCCAAATCACTGCAAAGGCCATGACGCAAGTTATCACCATCAAGCAGATATGTTTTTATTCCCCGTTGAAACAGGGCCTGTTCTAAAGCCCCAGCCACCGTGGATTTACCTGAACCAGATAATCCAGTGAACCAAATAACCAATGCGGGATGCCCATTTTCAGCTTCCCGTTGCTCTCTGGTCAGTTGATATCTATGCCAGACAACATTTCCCGACGCCAAATTTTCAATTCCTTCTGCCAATTTATTTACCTCCCAGCAAATCTCTGGCCCCCCAATGGGGGAAATGGCGGCGAATCAACCGGTTCAACTCCAGTTCAAATTCGTTGAATTCTTTTGGCCCTTCATAAACATCTGTCTGAATTTCACGTACCAAACCAGCGCCAACCGTGACATTAGTCAGCCGATCAATAAAGATAATGCCGCCAGTGTCGCTATTTTGCTGATAACTATCGAGCATTAATGGCTCTTCAAAAGAAAACTCCACTGATCCGATGGCATTCAATGGTAAATCAACAGCCACCCGTTGTGTCAGATTCGTAATATCCACCTGATACTGGATATTCTCAACTTTCCCACGGCTCTTTTTACCTGCCACTTTGATATCAAGATTTTGTCCCTGCACCAAAGGCTGTTCAGACATCCACACGACATCCACTAACGCATGCCGGGTAACCGTCATCTCATCATCAACAGAAATCAGGAGATCGCCCCGACTGATATCAATTTCATCTTTCAGCACCACGGTAATTGCTTCACCGGGGACAGCGAAATCCAAATCACCATCAAAAGTCACGATCCGCTCTACTTGCGAGGTTACACCGGATGGCATGGCTTTAATTTTCTGCCCTTTGCGTAAAATCCCAGATGAAAGTGTGCCGCTGTAACCACGAAAATCGAGATCAGGCCGGCTGACATATTGTACCGGGAAGCGCAGTAACTGCTTCGAAGCTTCTTTTTTTACATCTGCGGTTTCAAGAATATCTAACAACGCAGGTCCTTCATACCAGACCATATTGGTACTTCTGGCGACAATGTTATCGCCATCAAGTGCAGAGATCGGAACAAAATAAATTTTCAAATCTGTCGGCAACTGAGCGGCAAAGTTCAAATAATCTTGTTTGATCAGGTCAAAAACCTCCTGCCTGTATCCCATCAGATCCATTTTATTCACAGCAACCACTAAGTGGCGGATCCCCAGCAAGGTACTGATAAAACTGTGACGACGGGTCTGCTCCTGAACACCTTTACGGGCATCAATTAACAGAATCGAAAGATCACAGGTCGATGCGCCTGTTGCCATATTACGCGTGTACTGTTCATGTCCCGGCGTGTCGGCAATAATAAATTTGCGTTTTTCGGTGGAAAAATAGCGATAAGCGACATCAATGGTGATGCCTTGTTCGCGCTCTGCGGCGAGACCATCCACCAGCAAAGCCAAATCTAATTTTTCACCCTGAGTACCGATTCGTTTACTGTCATTCTGCAATGTTGAAAGCTGATCTTCGTAGATCTGACGGGTATCATGTAACAAACGGCCAATCAGGGTACTTTTGCCATCATCGACGCTGCCACAAGTCAGGAAACGCAATAATCCCTTATCCTGTTGAGCACGCAGATAGGCTTCCACACCACCCTGTTGTTTAATTTGATCAGCAATAACTTCATTTTGTGCAAGTGCGGACATGGTTGTTCTCCTTAGAAATAACCCTGACGTTTTTTCAGTTCCATAGAAGCAGATTGATCACTGTCAATCAGCCGCCCTTGCCGTTCACTTGTCGTGGATATCAGCATCTCTTCAATAATTTCCGGCAATGTTTCAGCATCAGATCTCACGGCCCCCGTCAGCGGCCAGCAACCAAGAGTACGGAAACGAACTTTGCGTTGACTGATAACTTCGCCAGGTTTCAAATCGATCCGGTCGTCATCAACCATAATCAACGTGCCATCACGCTCTATTATCGGACGTGGTTTAGCAAAATAGAGCGGAACGATATCAATTTGTTCCAGGTAGATGTATTGCCAAACATCCAGTTCAGTCCAGTTGGATAGCGGGAATACGCGAATGCTTTCACCTTTGTTAATCTGACCGTTATAATTGCGCCACAATTCAGGACGCTGGTTTTTAGGATCCCATCGATGTGAGCGATCACGGAATGAATAAATACGCTCTTTGGCTCGTGATTTTTCTTCATCACGCCGGGCGCCGCCGAAAGCCGCATCAAAACCATATTTATCCAGTGCCTGTTTTAACCCTTCCGTTTTCATGATGTCGGTATGTTTGGCGCTACCATGCACAAATGGATTTATTTCTATCGCTTCCCCTTGTGGGTTGCGATATACCAGAAGTTCAAAACCGTAATTATTGGCGGTACGATCACGAAACTCGTACATTTCGCGGAATTTCCAGCCCGTATCCACGTGCAGCAAAGGAAATGGTAAGGTTCCCGGATAGAACGCCTTGCGTGCAAGATGAAGCATGACCGAAGAATCTTTACCAATAGAGTAAAGCATCACTGGGTTTTCAAACTCTGCGGCCACTTCCCGTATAATATGGATACTTTCAGCTTCAAGTTGCTGCAAGTGGGTCAATCTTTTCTCGTCCATTACCACTCCTTTATGCAAAATCGACTACTGCCGGACGGCTTATCTTGGCAATAGGTTGTTGCCCAAACCAGGCTATCTGATGGTGGAGTTGAGCTACCTCCCCTACTACCAGTAACGCCGGTGACGGCGCCTGCTGTGCTAACTGTTCCAGTTCCAGCAAAGTGCCTGTCAACACTTGCTGCTCTGGACGAGTACCACAACCGATAACAGCTACGGGTGTATCTTCTGCCCGGCCATGTAAAATTAATTGATGACTTATCAAGGCGGATTTCACCGTCCCCATATAAATCGCCAGAGTCTGATTGCTTTTGGCCAAAGCCTGCCAATCCAGGTCATTACCATTTTCCCGGCAATGACCTGTAATAAAAGTGATACTCTGCGAGTGCTCCCGGTGAGTCAGAGGAATTCCCGCGTAAGCAGTCGCTCCAATAGCGGCGGTAATTCCCGGTACGACTTGAAAAGGAATACCTGCTGATGCCGCAACCTGTAACTCCTCACCACCACGGCCAAAGATAAAGGGATCGCCGCCTTTAAGGCGAACCACTTTTTTCCCTTGTCGGGCAAATTTCACTATCAATTGGTTAGTTTCTTCCTGAGAAACCGAGTGATTGCCTGCTCTTTTACCAACGCAAATTTTATCTGCATCCCGGCGAACCAGATCCAGCACTTCGCTGCTGACCAGATGATCATAAAGCACCACATCAGCCTGCTGAATAACCTGTAATCCTCTCAATGTTAGTAATCCCGGATCGCCTGGGCCTGCACCGACCAGAGCTAATTCTCCCGGTGAACCAGGCTGTTCCAGTTGTTGCTCAAGCTGCTCTTCCGCCTGTTGGATCTGACCATTTGCAACTAACATAGCAAAACGACCATTAAAAGCCTGTTCCCAAAAAGAACGACGCTGACGCATGGAAGTTAATCGCTGTTTTACCCGCTCACGCCAATTCCCGGCAATTTTCGCCATTGCGCCAAGACTGGAAGGCAGTAACGCTTCCAGTTTTTCCCGTATTAAACGCGCCAATACCGGCGCTTTTCCTGCTGATGAAATCGCCACTAAAACAGGAGAGCGATCGATAATTGATGGAAAAATAAATGAGCAATGAGATTGATCATCAACGACATTGACCAAAACACCACGCTTATCCGCCTCGGTAAATACCCGATGATTTAGAATGTGATCATCAGTCGCCGCAATCGCCAAAAAAATGCCATCAAGATATTCAGGCTGGAATTCTCCCTTATACCATTTCAATTCACCAACTTGATAACGCTGTTGTAATTCAGAGCATAATTCAGGTGCTGCAATCTGCAATAATGCGCCAGCCCGTAGTAGTAGCGTCGCCTTACGTGCGGCCACATCCCCACCACCGACAAGTAATATAAGCCGCCCTTTTAACTCAACAAATATCGGTAAGTAATCCACAATTGCCCTTTGTATCCAGTGAAATATTTATAAGTAATGAAACTGTTTCGAATGAATATATGAGTCAGTGGTAAGGTTATGAAATGACAAAAAGGAATTAATTGTTCTGTAATGGAATATAGCTTTTCCTAGTCATGATAAGATTTTTATTCGCTGCTATTTTACTCTGGGTATTCAAAATCTGATCGCTGTTTAGCCATTGCCCCGTAAATCGTCGCCCAATCGGGCGGCGATATAAGGGGGAGCTAACTAACGCAGTTGCGCGTTATTTCAGCGCATTGAGGATTTGCCAGGCTGCTTTGATGCGTGCCTCATTGGGGTAGTTTTTGTTGGCTAGCAGCACAATTCCCATTTGCTCTTGCGGCACAAACGCGACATACGCGCCGAAGCCATTGGTGGCGCCGGTTTTATTGATAAAAAGCGCCTCCGTTGGCGGCTCCGGCGGTGATAGTTCTATGGTTTTGTTGGCCTGATAAGCGATCTGCGCCGAGTTGCCGCTCAGTACCTGCTCAAGGGTAACGGGCCAGTGATAAAGCTCCCAGCCCAGCCCTTGAGTCATTTCCCCTACCCGGTAATAGCCGGTATGGGTTGCCCGAATGGCCTGTGCCAGTTTGCTATCACTTATGCGGGAAGGATCGATATTCGCATCAACGAAGCTGATCATATCCTGCGCACTGGCTTTCAGACCATAGGCTTCCTCATCCAGTACGCCGGGGGTTACGCGAATCGGTTTGTTTTCTTTTGAATAACCCCAGGCATAATTCTTCATATCCTGCGCGGGTACGTTAAACCGGGCATGATGCAGACCAAGCGGTGAAAGAATTTGGCTTGTCACCAGCATTGAGTAAGGTTTTCCAAGGCGTTGGGCGGCGATATAACCCGCCAGGCCAATGCTGGGATTGGAGTACTGGCGATAGGTTCCAGGCGTATACTTCGGCTGCCAGTGCTGATACCAGTTCACCATTTTGCTATTGCTGTCGATCTCATCAGGGAACTGTAACGGTAGGCCGCCGGCGGTGTAGGTGGCAATATTCAGCAGGCTTATGTTGTCAAAAGCGCTGCCTGCAAGCGGTTGAAAATGCTGGCTGGCTTTATCGGAGAGGGAAATAGCTTCCGTCACTTGCGCCCAAGAAATCAGGGTGGCGGCAAAGGTTTTGCTGACCGAGCCTAATTCAAAGATCGTCTCTTTGGTGACCGGCGTGTTGTTCTCTTTTGACGCATCACCGTATTGATAGAAAAAATGCTGACCGCGGAAAGTGACCGCAATCGCCATTCCTGGAATGTCATATTCCTGCATTAGGGAGTGTATGGTCTTATCAACAGTATTTGTCAGATGGGACTGATCGGGTGTATTCGAAGCCTGAGCGCCGAGAGAAGCGGTAAGCAGCAGCCCGCCAGTCAGCATCGAAAATCGTTTTATCATGTGGTGTGTCCTTTATATTACAGTCAGAGCGTTCAATTCTGGATTTTATCAGTCTTTTTATACCCAATCACAAAATTTGTGATCTCTATCACCTGACAAAATAAAACTTTGCGGTTGTTGATTGAAAACCAAGGGCTTTCGTTTCTTTATATCACTTTCTACTAAAAAAGCGGATGAAAGCTTATTTTGGGGTAAGCATAAGTAACGATAGAACTTAATATTCTCTTTCGTTTTGTTTTCAATCGAAACCTTTTTAATCTAATTTTGTCTATATAATAGACTGCAACACCGATCACAATTTCATTTCATTGCTTTTGTTGTAATTTAACCGAAAGAGAGGGAAAGCAATTCATCACAGGCGACGTGAACTTGTTGCTTAAATCTGAGGAGCATAACGGAATGGCAATGGACACTGTGAAAAGACGTGAACAGATTATTGACCTGCTGTGCCATGAGGGCAGTGTACGTGTTGAGCATTTGAGTTCCCGTTTTGGGGTTTCCAGCGTCACTATCCGTAATGACCTGCGTTATCTGGAGCAAAAAGGTTGTGCGCTGCGTTCTTATGGCGGCGCCATGTTGAATCAGCAATTCGCCTTTGATCGCCCCCTGCAAGATAAAGGCCGGTTGAATCGTGATGTGAAATCACGTATTGCGGCTAGGGCAGCGCAGTTTGTTAAGGATGGTGATGCCCTGATCCTTGACTCCGGCTCCACGACTACGCAAATCGTGCCATATCTTAAGGAGCGGCGTGATTTGGTAGTAATGACTAACGCGTTGAATATCGCCTATGAACTGGCGGGATTTGATCAGATGGAGGTGATGGTGCTTGGCGGGAGTGTGCGTCAGAACTCCTACTCGCTTTATGGTCCGGCGGCGGAACAGCAATTGCGTCAGTATCGTTTTAATACTCTGTTTCTTGGTGTCGATGGGTTTGATCTGGAAGCAGGGATTACCACGCCCCATCCCGGCGAAGCTCACCTTAATCGCGTAATGTGTGAGGTGGCGCATGAAATTATCGCTGTGGCGGATGCCAGTAAATTTGGGCGCAGAAGCTTTTGTATGATCCGTCAAGCCGGACAGATTCATCGGCTGATTACTGACAGCCGGATCCCCGATAACTACAGGCGGGCATTAACTGAACTCGGCGTAGATGTGGTTATTGCCGACGAATAACTCTTACAGAGATTAGAACCTGCCTAAGAGTTAATAAACGGGTTCTTGCCCGCATGGGAGACACCATGCAGTCACTATTACAACTTATTCGTCGCCATAAATCAGGTGAAGCGGTGGGGATCTATTCGGTCTGTTCCGCCCATCCTTGGGTATTGGAAAGTGCTTTGCGCGTCGCTAAAGAGCGTAAGACGCCGATACTGATTGAAGCAACGTCTAATCAGGTTAATCAGTTTGGTGGTTATACCGGTATGCAACCCGCTCAGTTCCGTGATGCAGTTTGGCGACAAGCTGATCTTATCGGTTTGCCGCGTGATCGTGTTTGGTTGGGCGGCGATCATCTTGGGCCGAACGCCTGGCAGGATCGCTCCGCAACAGAGGCGATGAAATTGGCTGAAACGTTGATACATGATTATGTGGCCGCAGGATTTCGTAAGATCCATCTTGATTGCTCTATGTCTTGCGCTGATGATCCAACACCGCTTGGTGATGATGAGATTGCGGTACGTGCGGCTCGTTTGTGCCTGGTGGCAGAACGTTGTTGGCAGCAGGTGGGGGGAGAACCACCGGTTTATGTGATTGGCACCGAAGTGCCGGTACCGGGCGGCGCTAAGGAAGCGTTGGAAGGGATGCAGGTTACGACACCTCAGGCAGCAGCCACAACGTTGAATGTACATCAACAAGCCTGGCAATTGGCAGGGCTGGAACAGGTATGGCCGCGGGTGATTGCGCTAGTGGTGCAGCCGGGTGTGGAGTTCGATCACCATGATGTCGAACATTATCAATCGGAACGTGCGGCGGCACTGAGTCAATATATCGAATCTCAGCCTTACTTGGTCTATGAAGCGCATTCTACTGATTATCAAACTGCGCAGGCTTACCGTGAATTGGTTCGTGATCATTTCGCCATTTTGAAAGTTGGTCCTGCTTTGACTTTTGCTCTGCGTGAGGCGCTTTTCGCGCTCGATAAAATTGATGGTGAATGGAATGGGGAGCAAACAGCGGCGAATCTGTGCGCCACACTGGAACAGGTCATGCTTGAACAGCCGGAATATTGGAATCGCTATTACCACGGTACACCGCATCAGCAGTTTATTGATCGTCAATACAGTTTGAGCGATCGCGTGCGTTACTACTGGCCGCATCCGCAGGTACAACAGGCCGTGAGTACTTTGATGGATAATTTGCGCCGTCATCCGGTTTCTCTTTCACTATTGAGTCAGTACCTGCCAGAACAGGCACAGGCAGTTAACGCGGGAAGGTTGGAAAATGACCCGCATGCCTGGGTGTTGAACAAGATTCGTTCTGTGCTCTTGAGTTATGCTCAAGCTTGTGAGTCTGAGGCACAAGGAGCTTTCGTATGAATGAGCTATTTTTCTATACCGAAGCTTGGCTGCGTGAGCATCACGCGTTGCATACTGCCAGAGAGATTCACCAACAGCCTGCGCTTTGGCGTCAGTTATATCAAAACCTGCAACGTGAGGAAGCGTTGTGGCGACCCTTTTTGCTGCCTTTGTTGTCTGAGCCGGAGTTACAGATAGTGCTGTGTGGCGCAGGTTCATCCGCGTTTGTCGGGCGCGCGTTGGCCCCCTGGTTGCGTGAGCGGTGTGGGCTGAATGTGGTCGCGTACAGCACCACGGATATTGTTCCTTCTCCCTTGCAATACCTCGATCCAACGCGTTCAACGTTGTTGATTTCTTATGGGCGATCCGGCAATAGTCCGGAGAGCGTGGCAGCGGTAAAACTGGCAGATCAGATACTGCCACGCTGTTATCACCTGATGTTGACCTGCAATCCCGCTGGTGCACTGGCACGCTATGCCGAAGGACGCGCTCATGTCTGCTCATTGAATATGCCGCAGGGTTCTCATGACCAGAGTTTTGCCATGACTTCCAGTTTCAGTTGTATGGCGCTGGCGACAGCGTTGTTGTTAGGGCCGTTAACGCTGGAACAGAGTAGTGCGCCACTGATGGCGATGGCTGAATTGTGCGAGCGCGAGTGGAGACAGTGGCAGGTACAGACTAAGCGACTGGCACGTAGCGGTTTTAAGCGCATGATGTGTCTGGGCTCCAGTTGTTTTACCGGTGTAGCTGAAGAGGGGGCGCTCAAGATGCTGGAGCTGACCGCCGGGTATATCGCCACCCGTTACGATTCGTCGATGGGAGTGCGTCATGGGCCGAAGTTTATGATAGAACGCGATACGCTGGTGGTCATGATGCTTTCTGCTGATAAGTATCGTCGTCGTTATGATCTCGATTTGTGGCATGAGCTGAATCATGACGGTCTGGCGCGTCAAATTGTTGCACTGAGTGGCGCGCCGGGGGAAGGATTTACGGCGATTAACAGTGAACAAGATGATATCTGGCTGCTTTTTCCCTATTTGATGTTTTTGCAGATGTTAGCGTTTGAAACCTCGCTGGCGTTGGGTATCACGCCGGACAATCCATGTCCAACAGGGGAGGTCAACCGTGTGGTGAAGGGGGTGGAAATTTATTCCTATCTCCCATCTTACTCACAAAGAACAGCATGTAAGCAGGAGTGATTATGTCGATACCGAATATTTTAATGACCCGAATTGATAACCGGTTGGTGCATGGTCAGGTAGGTGTGACCTGGACCAATTCACTGGGGGCCAATTTGGTATTGGTGGCTAACGATCAAGTTGCCGGTGATTTGATGCAGCAAAACCTGATGGATATGGTGGTTTCCGATGGGATTCAGACCCGTTATTTCACTCTGCAAAAAACCATTGATGTGATTCATAAAGCGGCTGAACGGCAGAAAATTTTTATCGTCTGTAAAACACCGCAAGATGTTCTAACGTTGGTAAAAGGAGGGGTACCGATCCGATTTGTTAACGTGGGCAATATGCATTTTGCTGAAGGGAAGCGCCAGATCCATAAGACTGTTTCGGTTGATGATAGTGACGTAGTGGTGTTTCGTGAACTAGAGCAACTGGGTGTTACCTGCGAGATACGGCGGGTACCGGATGAAGCGGGAGAGCTTATCGATAAACTGTTGTTCTAAAGAGGTGAGTTATGCTGATTGATGCGATATTGATTGGATTACTGGCTGGGTTGGCGGGAGTAGATCTGTTTGATGGATTGACCCATTTTCACCGTCCTGTGGTGATTGGCCCGCTGGTTGGGTTGATTTTAGGGGATGTACAGACGGGCTTGCTGGTAGGGGGGACGCTGGAGCTGGTTTGGATGGGAATGGTGCCATTGGCTGGCGCTCAACCGCCAAATGTGGTGATTGGCGGTGTGATTGGTACCGCATTTGCCATTTTGACTCAGGCTGATCCTAAGGTGGCGATTGGTATAGCGGTGCCATTTTCCATTGCGGTACAAGGCGGTATTACGCTGTTGTTTACCTTGTTCTCACCCATGATGCATAAATGCGATCAGATGGTGAAAAAGCTGAATTGGCGCGGCGTGGAACGTGTGAATTATCTGGGTATCACCATTCTGTTTTGTTTCTACTTTATTGTAGCGTTTTTGCCGGTTTATTTTGGCGCTGACGCTGCCAGCGTCATGGTGCAGAAAGCGCCGCAGTGGTTGTTGGATGGGTTGGCTGTTGCCGGCGGAATGATGCCAGCCATTGGTTTTTCCATGCTGATGAAAATCATGATGAAAAAGACCTACATAGCCTATTTCATTCTGGGCTTTATTTCGGTTACGTTCCTTAATATGCCGATTATCGCTGTAGCACTTGGCGCATTGGCGATCGCATTAATCGATTTCTTTAACCGTTCCCGTATAGAAAATGCGGCTGAACGCGGCGCACCTACCACCCAGTCTCAGGAGATGGAAGATGGCATTTAACGACACCGATGCTGCTATGGCAGCTAAAGCTGAGAAAAGGATGGCGCAGGCACTGGCAACCAGTCAGGTTGAGCAGGATGATTATCAGGACAGTACGCCGGGTGAAGAGCTGACGAACCGCGATCTGAATCGTATGGCGTGGCGCTCCCTGTTGTTACAGGCATCATTTAACTATGAACGTATGCAGGCGGGTGGCTGGTTGTACACTTTGATCCCTGGGCTGCGTAAGATCCATAAGGATCCGCAAGATCTGGCGAATTCGATGAAGATGCACATGGAGTTTATCAATGTGCATCCGTTTGATGTCACCTTCCTGTCTGGGTTGGTGCTGGCAATGGAACGGAATAAAGAGAAAATTTCGACTATTCGTGCTGTGAAAGTTGCGTTGATGGGGCCGCTGGGCGGGATTGGCGATGCGTTGTTCTGGCTGACGCTGTTACCCATCTGCGCTGGGATTGGGGCATCTCTGGCGCTACAGGGCAGCCTGTTTGGCCCCCTCGTATTCCTGTTGTTGTTCAATATCG
This sequence comes from Photorhabdus viridis, assembly GCF_040256935.1. Taxonomy (NCBI): domain Bacteria; kingdom Pseudomonadati; phylum Pseudomonadota; class Gammaproteobacteria; order Enterobacterales; family Morganellaceae; genus Photorhabdus; species Photorhabdus viridis. The sequence goes on along the minus strand of NZ_JBEJZY010000014.1, from coordinate 73,988 downwards.
TACATTTTGGCTTGCGTTTTGGCCTGGCGCATTATGGTTATCGTACCGGAACCAGCGCGCTGGTATTGCTAAAAAAACATACCAAAAAGATCTCCCATGCGGCATCAATTGTGGGAATGACGGTGATCGGGGCATTGGTGGCTTCCTACGTTCATCTCTCGACACCGGTGGTGGTCAACGCCGGTAAAGCCAGTGTGGCGTTGCAAAAGGATGTGCTGGATAAACTGATGCCTAATTTATTGCCGTTATGTTTCACCTTGCTGGTGTTTTGGCTGATGAAAAAAGGGTTTTCGCCGGTCAAGTTGATTGGTTTGACGGTGGTGATCGGCATTGTGGGTAAATTTGTTGGTTTTCTTTAACAAGCGCACTGAGGAGATGGCATGTTAGGTATTGTAATCACCGGTCATGGGCATTTCGCTAGTGGTTTGTTGCAGGCGGTGGAACAGGTCGTAGGGCAGCAGCCCCAGTGTTGTGCTGTCGATTTTCCTGAAGGGATCAGTACTGAAAAATTGTTGCTATTACTGGAGGCGGCTTGTTCCGCCTGTGATAGCGGCGATGGTGTGATGATTCTCAGTGATTTGCTGGGCGGATCACCGTTTCGGCAGGCGGCGCAATTGGCGATAACCAATCCACGTTATGAAGTTATCACCGGGACTAATATGCAGTTGGTGGTAGAAATGATGCTGGACCGTGAAGGTATGGCGCTGGAAACCTTTCGTGATATGGCGCTGGAGTGTGGGCGGCGGGGATTGACCAGCCTGTGGCATGAACAACAGAAACGGCGATATGACAGCCTGAATCTGGATGGCATTTAAGGAGCTTATATGTACCTGATTTCCAGTCGTCAAATGCTGAAAAAGGCTCTGCGTGAAGGTTATGCGGTTCCTGCTTTCAATGTCCATAATCTGGAAACTATTCAGGTGGTAGCGGAAACCGCTGCCCGCCTGGCATCACCGGTTATTCTGGCGGGTACGCCGGGTACTTTCAGTTATGCCGGTACTGACTATTTGGTGTCGATCTGCCAGGACGCTGCCCATCGCCACAATCTGCCGTTGGCGTTGCATCTTGATCATCATGAGGAATTGGCGGATATCCGCAATAAAGTGGAGGCGGGTGTACGTTCAGTGATGATTGATGGCTCGCATTTACCCTTTGAGGAGAATATTCGTAAGGTGGCTGAGGTGGTACGATTTTGCCATCGTTACGATGTTAGCGTTGAGGCGGAATTGGGGCGGCTAGGTGGGCAGGAAGATGATTTACAGGTCTCCAGTGCCGATAGTTTCTTTACCGATCCGCTGGCAGCGAAAGCCTTTGTTGCCCGTACTGGTATTGATTCTCTGGCGGTAGCGATTGGTTCTGCGCATGGTTTGTATCATGGTGAACCGCATCTGGATTTTGATCGGTTAGCAGCAATTTGTGAACAGGTGGATATTCCGTTGGTGCTGCATGGCGCATCGGGTATTCCTGAAGTGATGATACAGCAGGCGATTGGTCTTGGTGTATGTAAAGTCAATGTGGCGACCGATCTGAAAATTGCTTTTGCTGATGCGGTAAAGCGCTATTTCATTCAGCATCCAGATGCGAATGATCCACGTAATTATATCGCGCCGGGAAAACAGGCTATGCAGGCAGTAGTAGAAGAGAAGATCCGGATTTGTGGCAGTGCAGGTAAGCTGTATTCGTGACGGTTCTGTTTTTTCATTCTGACTATAAGGAAACTGCTGTGAAAATAAGAGCGTTAAATAAAATTACGTTAAGTTTATTAGCTAGTTCCGTGTTGTATAGTGCTCCAGTCTGGGCAGATAGCTGGCGATTGGAGGGTGACAATTACCGTGTAACTGTTAGCGACGAACACGGTAAAGTGACGCAACTAAAATTTGAAAATCCGAAAAACCACGATCAAATCATTACCGACAATCTGTTTGAAATCACGTTGAAATCAGGAGAGACGCTCGCGGCTAAAGATTTTCAGATTACTGATATCAGCAAAAAGAACAATCGTATTGTTGTCTCCCTGAAACATGGCGACATTCAGGTAAGAAATATAATTACTGCGGAGGATAAAGATAAGTACGGCTCGTTTGAAATCACCATTACACCGCAGGAAAACGCGTTAGAGCTTAGCTCTGTCTCGTTGATGCCATTTCGCACTAAAATCCCTTTTGTTCACGGGTCTATCGCCAGTTCACCGATTATCAGCGATAGCTTCTTTATTGTTCCCGGTAATCCATTGATTAATACTGAGGCTTATAAAGGAGGCGCTTCACAAAAAATTGCGCTCTCTATCCCGTTAGAGTCGGGGAAAACGTTAAGTTATAAGACGTATATTGGTGTTTATCAGGAAGGGCAATTGCGGCGCAACGTCAATGAGTTTTTGAACAATGCTCGTCCGCGTGAATATAGTCCTTACCTACATTACAACTCTTGGTACGATATTGGTTACTTCACGCCTTATACCGAACAAGAGGCGTTGACCCGTATCAATCAGTTTGGGCAGGAGTTGGTGACTAAGCGCGGTGTGAAGTTGAGTGGTTATCTGTTTGATGATGGTTGGGATAATCTCAAAGGAGATTGGGGTTTTAGTCAGGCATTTCCCCATGAGTTCAAAAATCTTAAACAGGCAGCAGATCAATATCGTGCTCGTTTAGGTATTTGGCTTTCTCCTTGGGGCGGTTATGGTAAACCGGGTGAGCAACGTGTTTCTCATGCGGAGGAGTTTGGTTATGAAGTGATAGATGGCAGATTTGCGCTCTCAGGTCCTAATTACTACGCCAATTTCCATAACCGGGTACTCAACCTGATTCAACAACAAAATGTATCCATGTTTAAGCTGGATGGCACCGGTAATGCTGATCGTGTGATTAAAGGAAGTGCATTCACCAGTGATTTTGATGCCGCTATCCATCTTATTGAAGATATGCGCAATACAGGCAATGAACTGTTTATCAACTTGACCACAGGCACCAAAGCCACGCCTTCCTGGCTATTTTTCGCCGATTCTATTTGGCGTGGCGGCTATGATGTGGAGTTTCGCGGCACAGGTTCCAAAGTGCAGCAGTGGCTTACCTATCGTGATGCAGAAACTTATCGTAATGTCGTAAGAAAGGGGCCGTTGTTCCCACTGAATTCGTTGATGCTGCATGGCATTGTTTATGCTAAACAGGCCAAGCATCTGGATAAACAGTCAGCCAAAGATTTTGCCGATCAGGTTTGGAGCTATTTTGGCAGCGGCACTCAGTTACAGGAGATGTATGTTACGCCTGAACTGTTGACCACAGAGGATTGGGATACGCTGGCAAACGCGGCGAAATGGTCAGAGAAAAATAAAGATGTACTGTTTGATACCCATTGGATTGGTAAAGATCCCACCGATCTAGCGGTGTATGGTTGGGGAGCCTGGAATCCGAAAAAGTCGATTATTACTTTGCGCAATCCTGCTGATGAAGTGAAACAATATTATCTGGATTTGCAAAGTGATCTTGAATTGCCTGATGATCAACTTTCGGTATATGACGTTAATATCGATTATGGCGAGAACAACTCGCTACCGAAGTTTATCAATAAGACGGCGTTGATTACCCTTCAACCGTTAGAAACACTGACCTTTTCTTTGACCCCATCGAAATAATCACAGTGTTATTAAACTGCCCTGAATAAATTATTTATTCAGGGCAGTTATTATTTAGGAAACTATTGTAACGGTATTTTTTTATTGTTGTATTTAAGCGAATTTCAGAGGATCAAATCACGCTAATTGAAAAACATGATTTTATTATCTCTAAAATGCTTATATTTAAATATAATTGTTTTGTACGGATAAACTGAAAAGGCAAAACTAATGAAAGCGCTGATCGTAATTGACATGTTGAACGATTTTGTCACAGGAGCACTCGCCAATGAGTCGGATGCGATGAAGATCGTACCGGTAATTAAACGGCTAATTGATCATGCCCGGCGTCAACCGGATTGGCTGGTGGTTTATGCTAATGACGCTCATCGAGCTGATGATCGAGAAATGAGCATCTGGGGCAGACATGCAATGGCCGGAACGCTAGGTGCTAATGTTATTGAAGCATTGGCTCCTGTTGGCGCAGATCGTGAAATTGTTTTGCCTAAGCGATTTTATGGGGCTTTCGATGGAACCGATCTGGAAGAGGTTTTTAAAGCATATGGTGTGACGGAAGTGGTGTTAACCGGCCAACATACCCATTGTTGTGTCAGACATACCGCTTATGGCGCGTTTATACGCGGTTATCGAATCAAAGTTTTGTCAGATGCTGTGTGTATTTTTCCCGGTGTCGATCAGGAAGATGCTCTTAATTATCTTAAAACCATTTACGGTGCTGAAATTACAATGAGTACTGCATTAGTCATGTGAGTTGGGATAATTTGTTAATACAGTTAGAAATTGATCTGGCAGATACCTGTAAATGTAGGTATCTGCCAGCTAAATAATAAGTTAGTGAAAGTTAAACAGTGGGTAAATTACGTCCATAATAAATTTCTTGTATCTCTTTTTTTAAGAGATGGGTAATTTCCAGCTTTTCAGTTTCACTTAATTGCTCTGGTGTGGCATTAAATAAATAATCATTCAGGTCAAATTCTTTTAGCATCATTTTTGTATGAAATAAATTTTCCTGATAAATATTGACATCCATCATGTAATACTGTGATTGTACTTCTTCGGTCATATAATTCTGAATAGAACTGATTTCGTGATCGATATAGTGCTTCACTCCATTCACATCTCTGGTGAAACCACGCACGCGATAATCCATCGTGACAATATCCGATTCCAATTTGTGGATCAGATAGCTCAGTGCTTTGAGAGGTGAAATAACACCGCAGGTTGATACTTCAATATCAGCCCGGAAAGTGCATATGCCACCGCCCGGATGACTCTCTGGGTAAGTGTGGACACAGATATGACTTTTATCCAAATGAGTAACGACAGAATCGGGTAATGGACCTGGATTTTCAGTGTTGTCTACATCCTTTGGGTCCATCGGCTCTTCACTGACGAGAATAGTGACACTTGCTCCTTGTGGCTCATAATCCTGGCGGGCAATATTCAGAATATTTGCACCAATGATCGAACAGGTTTCGCTGAGAATTTCCGTTAAACGATTAGCGTTATATTGTTCGTCAATATAGGCGATATAACTATCCCGATCGGCTTGGCTTTTTGCATAGCAGATATCATAAATACAAAAACTCAGGCTTTTTGTCAGGTTATTAAAGCCGTGCAATTTCAGCTTATGCAATTTATTTCACCTCCTGGCTAATGGGTGATTATGGGGTATTGGATAGCGCATCCAGCAGATATTGCGGTAGAGCAAAACTACTTGCGTGAACGGCTGGGTTGTAGTAGCGGCAGGTAAAGCCTGCGGCATTAAAACGCTGTTGCAGTGTTGCTAGATCCACATGACGTAATGCCCGGTTCTGACTTGCCCATGCAAAGGTCATTATTCCGCCGTAATAGGTTGGAATAGCAGCCTGATAGAAACTGCTGTCAGCGAAAGAATTGCTCAATTTTTTATGGCTGGTTACCGCTTCATCCTGTTGCAGGAAACAGACACCATTCTGGGCGACAAAAATGCCACCTTCATTCAGACAATGCCGGCAACCTTGATAAAATTCAGATGTGAATAACCCTTCACCAGGTCCGAGCGGATCAGTGCAGTCAGAAATAATGACATCGAATTTCTGATCGGTGGTGTTAACGAAATTAACGCCATCATCAATGATCAGGTTGAAGCGCGGATCATCATAAGCACCGGCATTGTGGTTAGGCAGATATTGACGGCAGAATTCAACTACGCCGGCATCAATTTCAACCATAGTAACGCTTTCAAGGTATTGATGACGACAGACTTCGCGCAGCATACCGCCATCACCACCGCCGATAATCAGCACTTGTTTGGCGTTCCCGTGGGCGAATAGAGGAACATGAGCCATCATTTCGTGGTAGATAAACTCATCACGTTCAGTCGTTTGTACTGTGCCATCCAGCGCCATGATGCGGCCTAACTCCGCATTTTCAAAGATAATCAAATCCTGATGTTCAGTTTTATCGTGATAAAGCACTTTATCGACCGAAAAATACTGCCCAAAATTGGCGTGCAGGGTTTCGTACCAAGTTTCTTTTTGTGACATGCCGCAGTTTCCCCCCGCTGTGATGGCTGTGAAAATTGAGCTCACATAATAGCCAACAATTCTCACAGTTGCACGGTGAAATTTACCCCTTAAGGAGTATGAGGAAAAGAATTATTTAACGTAGGCAAATAAGCTCAACGAATCTCTGGCGAGGGCGTGGCATTTTATCGCATTGGAGAGGTAAATACCTTTGAGATCCTGGTAGCTTTCTTCATTGAGTCTGTCCATCAATTGGCTGTTATAATTGGTCAAATCCCACTTATTACGTTGAGCGAAATAGATAATGGCCCTCTTAATTTCCCGGTCAGGGATTTGGCTGTAACCACAGTCATATTTCAGATAAATAAACACTGCTGTCAGATCCGCCAGATCTTCAGCTTCATTTTCTGTCAGCGCTTTTGCGGGGTGAGAAAAACCGAAAAGAACTAATATGTAAGTCAATAAGGCTAATTTTCGCATTTGTATTATTATAATGAATTCATGTCAGGTTACGTTAACATATTAATATCTTTGTCCGGTAAAGTTTATTTTTTAAAATTATTGTAAAGATCGAGTTAAATCACATTCCCATCGCTTGACCTTCCTGTAGGGGGAACCTTTACGTTGCTGCTATGTGTTGTTTTTTTATTGTTTATTTTTTGCCGGTTTAATTAGGAAGTTAATATGCAACGACGTGATTTTATTAAATTAAGCGCTGTTATAGGTGTCTCCGGTATGTTACCTGTATGGAGCCGTTTCTCCTTTGCTGAATCTTATCCGGCACTCCCCATCCCTCCACAGGTAGAACCAGATGCGTCAGGTAAAATTGCTATTGAAATCAAAGCAGGGCAATCCCGTTTTAGAGCGGGGTCGGTGACTAAAACCTGGGGTTATAACGGTGATTTACTTGGCCCGGCACTGAAATTAACTTCAGGTAAACCTGTTACTATTGATATTCGTAATCATCTGCCGGAAGAGACGACTGTTCACTGGCACGGCTTGGAAATTACTGGGGAGGCTGATGGTGGTCCACATGCGATGATTGCACCAGGTGGGAGTCGAACCGTGAGTTTTACCCTTGAGCAACCGGAAGCAACTTGCTGGTTCCATCCGCATATACATGGTAAGACGGGTTATCAGGTGGCAATGGGGCTTGGTGGATTAGTACTGATTGAAGATGAGAACAGTATTAAAATAGGTTTGCCAAACCAATGGGGTGTGGATGATATCCCGGTGATTTTGCAGGATAAACGCTTGAATAAAGAGGGCCGGATTGATTATCAACTGGATGTGATGAGCGCCGCTGTTGGTTGGTTTGGCGATATGATGCTGACCAATGGCGTTGTTTTACCCCAGCATATTGCGCCACGCGGTTGGTTACGTCTGCGTTTGCTGAATGGTTGTAATGCCCGCAGCCTGAATATCGCTGCCAGTGATGGCCGAGAATTGTATGTTGTTGCCAGTGATGGTGGCTTACTAGCGGAGCCGGTTGCGGTTAATGAGTTACCAATTTTGGCAGGAGAACGTTTTGAAGTATTGGTAGAGACTTCGGATGGAAAACCTTTCGATCTGGTGACGTTACCGGTGGTTCAGATGGGAATGACATTACCGCCGTTCGATCAGCCATTGCCAGTTTTGCGCATTCAACCTCAGCTTTTTTCCAGCCGCACAATACTGTCGGAGCAGCTTGTTGCTCTTCCTGTCTTGCCTTCCTTAAAGGACTTGAATAGACGCAATTTGCATCTGGAGATGGATAGTCGCCTGGATATGCAGGGGATGATGCAATTGTCTCAGCGCTATGGCGAACAAGCTATGGCAGGTATGGGAATGCATCATGGGAATATGAACCACGGAGATATGCATCATGGCGGTGAATTCAATTTCCATCATGCGAACACGATTAACGGATTGGCTTTCTCCATGACAGAACCTGCTTTTGATGTTAAACAGGGGCAATATGAGCATTGGGTGATTTCGGGTGTTGGCGATATGATGCTGCATCCGTTCCATATCCACGGTACCCGTTTCCGCATTTTGCGTGAAAATGGCCGCAAACCTGTCGCTCATCGTAGTGGTTGGAAGGACATTGTTCATGTGGAAGGTAAGGAGAGCGAAGTGTTGGTTCAGTTCAATCATACGGCGGGAGCTAAACATCCATTTATGGCGCACTGTCATCTGCTGGAACATGAAGATACCGGTATGATGTTGGGTTTTACTGTTAGCAAATAATCTTGTTAACATTGTCTCTGGGTCTCTGGTTTGGCTTTATCGTATTTTGTCGGTCATGGTGGTGGTCGGCATCAATGGAACATCACAAAGCGTTGTACAGTGATTGCTGTAGGCACTAAAATAGACGCAGATTAAATGAAGGTGTTGAGATGCTTAATGTAAGGTTTGACTCAGAAAAGGCTGTAGAGGCTATTCTGTATGTTGCCTCTGTAGCGCCAATTCCTGATATTTATCATGTGGGTAAATTTCTGTATTTTGCTGATAGGTTCCATTTAGAACATTATGGACGGCTTATTACCGGTGATAACTATCTTGCGATGAAAGATGGACCTGTCGCAGAAAATGCTTATGATATTATAAAGATAGCCAGAGGTGATGGACGTTTTATCCCGAATGGGTGTGACGTTGATGTTATTCGGTCATCTCTGTCAGTAGAAGGCAGTAATGGAAATTATCAAGTACGTGCTTTACGTAATTTCGATGAAGATGTATTCAGTGATTCAGATATTGATTGCATAAATGAAGCAATTGAGAAGTATGGGAATCTTTCTTTTAAAGAAATACGTGATATTAGTCACGATAGCATTTTTTAGGGCAGATTTTTTAGCCCGGCAGAGTTTGGCTATAGGAGATGTTCTTTATCTTCACTGTCCTTTTACAACGCCGCCAAAGTTAAAATATCTGTTGGTTTGCTGCTGTGAGCCGCTGCTTGTTCTGATAATTAATTCTAAAATCAGCCAATTTATCCAATGATTTTCACCGCGCTTTATCATGATTATTATTTTTAAAAACAATTGGTTATATTTATAATGAAACACACTGTAGAAGTTATGATCTCCGAACAGGAGGTTAAGCAACGTATCGCTGAGTTGGGAAAACAGATCACTGAACACTATCGTGACAGTGGCAGCGAACTGGTTATGGTCGGGTTATTGAGAGGTTCATTTATTTTTATGGCTGATTTGTGCCGTGAAATTCAGGTTCCTCATGAAGTGGATTTTATGACGGCTTCCAGTTATGGCGGCGGTATGAATTCCACCCGCGATGTGAAAATCCTTAAAGATCTGGATGAAGATATTTGTGGCAAACATGTGCTGATTGTGGAAGACATTATTGATTCAGGTAATACTCTGAATAAAGTGCGTGAAATTCTGGCGCTGCGTGAGCCAAAATCACTGGCAATTTGTACTTTGCTTGATAAACCTTCCCGCCGTGAAGTTGATGTTCCGGTTGAGTGGATTGGTTACTCAATTGAAGATAAATTTGTTGTGGGTTATGGTATTGATTACGCGCAGCATTATCGCCATTTGCCTTATATCGGCCATGTGATCTTGTTGGAAGAGTAATTTTTACCGAATCTGAAAACGGTAGCTTTCGGGCTGCCGTTTTTGTTTCGTGATGCAGGAATGATATATAGGGCTGCGCTCCTATCTGCATTTCGGCGTGGCACTTAATATGGCTTCCAGTCGTAGAACCATATCAGCAGATATCCCTGGTTAATAGCAGAATTTATTCCAATATTCTGGACGCCATGGCTAAAATTTCATTAACTACAAACGTCGGTGCTTCTTCAATTTTTCTTGCTTGTCTTGCATTTAGATCGATGGAACGAATGCCATTCACTAATAGAACTCCTTGAGTCTGTGTTCCAGTGCCCATCAATGTCACGGCAAAACCTGCAAACCTAACATAATTTCCTCCTTGTGTTATAGGAATAATAATTGTTAAACCTAATTTGTTAAAATTGCATGGACTTATTACTAAGCATGGCCTTTTGTCACCTTGCAGCTCTTGACCAGCGATTGGGTTTAAGCAAGCCTCAACAATATCCCCTCGTTGAAATATTGCCATTACACTTCATTCCCTACAGGTTTACTGGTATCCCATTCTTTTAAGATTTCAGGCATTGGTGCTTCTGAGTCACATAGAGCAAGTAGATCGGCTAATTTGTATAAACTTTCGTTTAATTACGCTATATACCTTATGGATTTCAAGATGGATCACGACGGCAAGGGAGCGAATCCTCGGGAACATAGCAAACTATGTGACTGGTGGGAGTAGGCGCAGCCAGCAAAGAGGTAACTTGAAAGATGACGGGTATATTACATTTGTATTAGCGAAAGCTGATGTAACCCTCTATACCTAATGGGAATTCTCTCCGCTAGAAATGTGATTACAATGGCGTTACAATTGTGTATTATTTAGTTCACCTATAGCATAAGGAGGTTTGAAATGAACGTAATAAGTGAGAACCGTAAAAATAAAACACTCAACTTGAGGATCAGGCAGGAGGATCGAGATTTAATAGATAGAGCAGCAAAAGTGAAAGGGAAAACTGTTACTGAATATGTCCTTGATACAATCAAACGTGATGCTGAAAACACTTTATTGGAACATTCATTTATGATTGTATCTCCAGAAATTTTTAATGCTTTTATTGCTAAACTTGATGCTCCGGCTGTTCCAAATGAGAGTCTTATCAAAACGGCAAATATGAAAAAACCGTGGTGATAAAATGATTAACGATCCAACCTTATTAACAGATGATCACAATTTAAATAATTTTACTTCAGGAGTTGACACCCTAGACAACTGGTTAACAGACAGAGCATTAAAAAATCAAAAAGAGAATGCCTCGCGAACCTATGTTATAAGCGAAGACAGAGATGTTATTGCCTATTATTCGTTGGCGACCGGCTCAATCATGTCAGAAGAGGCGATAAGCAAATTTAAGCGTAATATGCCAAATCCCATTCCGGTGATTATTTTGGGCCGTTTAGCTGTTGATAAGCGTTATCAAGGAGGAGGGTTTGGGCGTTATTTAGTCAGAGATACCTCCATACGTGTCGCTCAAGCGGCAGATTTGGTGGGTGTTAGGGGGTTGATTGTTCATGCTATCTCGGAGAATGCTAAGGCGTTTTATAAGTCTGTGGGTTTTAGTGATTCGCTTTTAAATCCAATGACGCTAATGATCACGCTAAAGGATTTAAAAACGGTTTTTAAAATAACAGATTAATACCACTTAGCAAAAACTGTTATAAACCCTCCATTCTAATTTGGATAATATTAATATAATATATAAACTGAAAATATTTTATTTTGATAAATTTATAATTATTTTTTTGATTATTTTATTCTTATTGCCATATGTATAAACTCGAAGAATAAAAATAGTTATCTAATAAAATAAAAATCTGTATAAATCTTCGTTGAATTACGCTGTAGAAGAGGTTAAATATAACCTTTTCTACAGCGTATTTTGTTAGTTATCTGAAAACTTACTTCTTATTCGTCAGCTTGGATACGGTTTGGCGATAGGCAAGTTCCAGTTTTTCACGACTGTCAGCCGTAACTTCAAGATCCTGCAATTGGCCATTATGGATACCGTAAACCCAGCCGTGGATCATCACTTTCTGTCCTCGTTTCCATGCTGCTTGCATAATAGTTGAGTGACCAAGATTGTAGACTTGTTCGACAACGTTGATTTCACACAGACGGTTCAGGCGCTCATTGGGCGGTAATTCACCCAGCATAGAGCTATGTTTATACCAGAGATCGCGGATATGCAGCAGCCAGTTGTTAATCAATCCCAGCTCGGTGCCGTCAATTGCGGCTTCGATACCACCACAGCCGTAATGGCCGCAGATAATAATATGTTCAACTTCCAGTACGTCTACTGCGTATTGAATGACAGAAAGACAATTTAAGTCAGTATGAATAACCAGGTTTGCCACATTTCTGTGAACAAATAAATCACCGGGAGCGGCATCAATCAGTTTTTCTGCTGGTACTCGGCTGTCTGAGCAACCAATCCATAAGAAATGGGGTTTCTGTGTTTTTGCTAATTCCTTGAAAAATTTTGGATTTTCTTCGTTAACCGATTCTGACCACTGCTTGTTATTGGCAAGCAACTCTTCTATTTTTTTCATCATGGTGAATAGCCTGATAGCGTTTATTTGAGATAGAATCATATACAACATCAATTGAAATTTTAATATTTTGTTGCTGTTTGTTTTTCAACTTTCTACTGTTTTTGCAAAGAAAACCAGGCAGGAAAGGCGCACTATATTTTCATATTGCACGCAAAAGCGGCCAGATAATAAAGGTGTTTTTTAATTTATGACCTATGCATTGGAATTAACGCAGCTTACCAAGACCTACGCTGGTGATGTTAAGGCGCTGCGAGGGATTGACCTGAATGTAGAAGCAGGAGATTTCTACGCGTTATTGGGTCCGAACGGTGCAGGGAAGTCCACCACAATCGGCATTATCAGTTCTCTGGTAAACAAAAGTAGCGGTAAGGTTAAGGTGTTTGGTTACGATATTGATACGGATATTGTAAATGCCAAACGTCAGTTAGGTCTTGTTCCGCAGGAGTTTAACTTTAACCCGTTTGAGACGGTGTTGCAGATTGTTCTCAATCAGGCGGGTTATTATGGTGTTCCGCGAAAAGTGGCTCAAGCTAGAGCGAAAACTTATCTGTCGCAATTAGATCTGTGGGAAAAACGCGATCAACGGGCGATCCACTTGTCTGGTGGAATGAAACGACGCCTGATGATTGTACGAGCTTTGATGCATCAGCCTAAATTATTAATCCTTGATGAACCGACAGCGGGCGTCGATATTGAACTTCGCCGTTCTATGTGGCGTTTTTTGAAGGAATTGAATGCACAGGGAACAACGATCATTCTGACTACCCACTATCTGGAAGAGGCAGAAATGCTGTGCCGTAATATTGGTATTATTCAGCATGGCGAGCTGGTGGAAAACACCAGTATGAAAAATTTACTCAGTCAGGTGGAGTCTGAAACATTTTTCTTCGATTTGGCGACGAAAAGCCCAGCGCCTGAACTTGCCGGATATAACTATCGGGTGATAGATACATCGACCTTGGAAGTCGATGTTCAGCGTGAACAGGGATTAAATGGTGTGTTTACCCAGTTAAATGCTCAGGGTATTCAGATCCCGAGTATGCGTAATAAAGCGAACCGTCTGGAAGAGTTGTTTGTCAGTTTGATGAACAACAAGCAAGGAGACCGTAAATGATTCAATTGTATTGGGTGGCGCTAAAAACGCTCTGGATTAAAGAAATTACCCGTTTTGGTCGTATTTGGGTACAGACTTTATTACCGCCGGTTATCACCATGTCACTCTATTTTATTATTTTCGGTAGTTTGATCGGTTCGCGGATTGGCAAAATGGGCGGTGTGGATTATATGCAGTTTATTGTCCCTGGCCTGATTATGATGGCGGTGATTACTAACTCTTATGCCAATGTTTCTTCTTCTTTCTTTGGGGCGAAATTCCAGCGCAGTATTGAGGAACTACTGGTAGCGCCGGTTCCGACACACATCGTTATTGCGGGTTTTGTGGGCGGCGGTGTTGCCCGTGGTGTTTGCGTTGGTATTCTGGTGACGCTGGTTTCTCTGTTTTTTGTTCAGCTTCATATTCATGCGTGGTGGATGATTGTTGTCACTTTGCTGATGACATCAATTCTGTTCTCGCTGGGTGGTTTGCTGAATTCGATTTTCGCTAAGACATTTGATGATATCAGCATTATTCCGACCTTCGTATTAACGCCTCTGACTTATCTTGGCGGGGTGTTTTATTCGCTGACATTATTACCGCCGTTTTGGCAAGTTGTTTCCAAATTGAACCCGATCGTTTATATGATTAGTGGTTTCCGTTATGGTTTTCTGGGAATTACTGACGTTTCTTTAACAATAACGTTGGGTGTTTTGACTGCGTTTATTGCGGTTTTTTATTTTGTCGCTTGGTATTTGATTGAAACAGGGCGGGGATTGAGGACTTAATTTTAGATGATTTTGTGATTAAGTGGTGGTGATGGGTAGGGGAAGTTTATTTATAGTGTCTTCACAACCTACCCATTATTGATCATGTGGTTTGTATTCAGGCCACTTGAACCGGAACGGCTTTGGCAATGCGGCTCATAATATTGTCACCGTCAAAGTAAGCCATATTAGGCTTATGATGACGGGCATCTTCGTCAGAAATTTGTATATATGAGCAGATAATTAGCTTGTGGCCTACCGCAGCACGGTGAGCGGCTGCTCCGTTGACTGAAATGATTCTGGAACCACGTTCAGCGGCAATAGCATAAGTGGAAAAACGTTCGCCGTTATCCACGTTATAGATATCAATGGCTTCATATTCCAGAATACCGGCTGCATCCATAAAGTTCTGATCAATTGCACAGGAACCTTCATAATGCAGATCTGCCTGAGTGACTTTCACTCGGTGCAATTTCCCTTGTAGCATAGTGCGCAACATGATTTCCTCCTGATTTGATGACAACTTAGAACCTGTTATTTTATTTTTCTGCGTCAATAATGTCTGACAGAACAGACTATTATTGAGTTAAATCGACCTGCTGATTATCGATTAATCGGGTTTGCCCTAACCAGGCGGCCATTAGAATAACCGCGTTTTTACTTTCGGTATTCAACGGTGCTAGAGTTTCGGCATCACGGATAAACAACTCATCAGGCATAAAACCCGCTTCACGTAGCTGTTCGGAAGCTTGAGTGAGTAATTGTTCTATGTGGCGTTCACCCTGCGCCATTTTTTCAGCGATAGATTTCATGATTTTGCTGAGTTCTGGCGCAATTCTATGTTCATCGGCTGTTAAATTGCTATTACGCGAACTTAGCGCCAAACCATTTTTATCGCGTACCGTCGGCACTGAAACCAAAGTAATATCATAAGCCAGATCAGCAATCATTTTGCGGATAAGTTGTAATTGCTGAAAATCTTTCTCGCCAAAATAGGTTAAATCTGGTTGCACCAGATTGAACAGTTTGCTTACTACGGTTGAAACACCACGGAAATGACCAGGACGGCTGGCACCTTCCAGCATAGTAGAAAGTTCAGGAACTTCAACATACGTCTGATGTTCCATACCATTAGGGTATATTTCTTTATCGGAAGGGGCAAAGACTAGATCGACGCCATGTTGGTGAAGTTTCTCACAATCTTTTTGTAAGGTGCGCGGATATCTTGCCAGATCATCCTGACGATTAAACTGCATCGGGTTAACGAAGATACTGACAATGACAATATCTGCCTGCCCTTTGGCCTCATCAACTAACGTCATGTGACCATCGTGCAGGTTACCCATTGTTGGCACCAATGCAATGCGTTTCCCTTCCTGACGCCAGCGGCGGATTTCACGGCGTAGAATCGGTACTGTTTCGACAATCAGCATTGCTTAATACTCCTTAATATGTTCAAAGTCTTCGGGCTAACAAGGGTAATTTATTAATTGAATGAGTGTTCTTTATCAGGGTAGGCGCCACTTTCTACCTGCTCTTTATACAGGCGGATGGCATCACGCATATTTCCTGCTTCTTCAAGGAAGTTTTTCGCAAATTTAGGGGGTCTGGCGGTAATTCCCAGGGCGTCATGCATCACCAAAACTTGTCCGTCAGTCATATTACCGGCGCCAATACCAATCACTGGGATTTGTAGTTCATCGGTAATCCGTTTAGCTAATTCAGTAGGGACACACTCCAGTACCAGCAATTGTATGCCTGCTTGTTCCAGTGTAATCGCATCTTTTATCAGTTGATTAGCCGATTTTTCATCACGTCCCTGGACTTTATAACCCCCAAGAACATGAACAGACTGAGGCGTTAGTCCCAAATGAGCGCAAACAGGTACGGAACGTTCGGTAAGTATCTTAATGGTATCGTTCAACCAGCTGCCGCCCTCAATTTTCACCATGTTAGCTCCGGCACGCATAAGTTTGGCGGCGTTTTCACAACTCTGCTCCGGTGTGGCGTAACTCATGAAAGGCATATCAGCGATAAGGAAAGTATAGGGCGCACCAGCACGGACGCAACGAGTGTGGTAGACAATATCTTCGATTGTCACTGGAATGGTGGTATCAGCCCCTTGTAATGCCATACCCAGTGAGTCGCCAACCAGCATGACATTAATACCTTGCCCGGCAAATAGCTGGGCAAAGCTGGAGTCGTAAGCGGTAATTGTGGCGAATTTACGTTTTTCTTTTTTGAGCTGATTCAGATCAGCCATGGTGATGGGTTTCATTATCTATCTTCCTCCTGCAATTTTTCTTGTTATGTACAGAAATCGGCCACGGACTGAACTGAGATCCTTATCTGCAATGATTAGGATCTGAGGGCTGCCAGAGTGCCAGGCCGTTTTCCGGGGTATGTTTCAGTCTTTCAGATAAAGCTTCCCCATCAGGAAATACTAGGTCAGGGGCGATTTCAGCCAACGGGTAGAGCATGAATTCGCGCTGTTTCATTCCGTAATGGGGCACCGTTAAGCGTTCGGTATTAATCACCTGATCGCCAAATAGCATGATATCCAGATCAAGGGTCCTTGGCCCCCAGCGTTCATCTTTTCTTACCCGTCCCTGAGCCAGTTCAATCGCCTGAGTGTGATTGAGCAGCTCTTCCGGCGCCAGGGTGGTTTCCAGTGCTACCGCTATATTCAGAAAGTCAGGCTGATTTTGTGGCCCCATCGGTTTGGTTCGATACCATGAAGAGCTGGCAATAAACTCTGTTTCCGGTAAATCTTTTAATGCAGCAAGGGCATTTTTTACTTGCTGCACAGGTTCTGCCAGGTTGCTGCCGACAGCGATATAAACACGGGTCATGATGATCAGTTGTCCCTGCTCAGTCTTGGTTTATAGTGGCGGCGTGGTCGTGTACGACGACGGACAATATCGCTACCCAGCTCAGAAATCATATTCCGTTGTTGTGATGCATTGGCTTGCTGGAATTCTCCCCACCAATGAGCAAGGTCTTTTAGCTCATTGCGGCTTTCGACATTGGCACGCAGTTCCAGCAGATCATAGGCGGCACGGAATTTAGGGTGTTCCATCAGTTTGTTTGCCCGTCTACCATGGCGGCGCGGCAGACGCAACTGTAATTGCCAGATATCACGCATGATGGTTGTCAGGCGCTTAGGAATGGCGATAGAGTGGCATTGTTCGTCCAGAATATCATTCATCGCCAGGGCGAAGGAGTCGTAGTAAGTCAGACCGCTTTCCTGAGACAGCTTTTCTGCATGCTCAACCAACGGATACCAAAGCATAGCGGCGAACAGAAACGCTGGGTTAACCCGTTTATCATTTTGTAACCGATAGTCGGTATTCTTCAAAACCTGATTGAGCATACGTTCCATAGGCGAATCGTTATTTTCGGTGAAATAGCGTTGAACCAATGGGAATAGTGGTTGAAACAGGCGGTATTCGCGCAGAAGTTTATAAGTGCCGTAGCCTTGACCTGTTTGCAAAAGTTTTAACGACTCTTCAAACAGACGGGCTGGAGGAATATTACTCAGCAGAAAAGCCAGACGAGAAATAGGCTCGGCAGTATCTTCACTGATTGTCATATCCAGTTTGCTGGCGAAACGAACGGCACGCAGCATTCTGACCGGATCTTCCCGATAACGGGTTTCTGGATCGCCAATTAAACGGATAACACCCGTTTCCAGATCATTAAGGCCGCCGGCATAATCACGCAGAGAGAAATCGTTGATGCCGTAATAGAGACTGTTAATGGTGAAATCACGGCGCATAGCATCTTCTTCAATTGAACCGAAGATGTTATCCCGTAACAACATACCACTCTGAGCTTGTTGTGACTGATTTTTATCATCAGAATCAGTCTGTTCATGTGGTCCACGAAATGTTGCGACTTCAATGACTTCCGGGCCAAACATAATATGGGCTAAACGAAAGCGGCGTCCAACCAAACGGCAGTTGCGAAATAATTTACGAACTTGTTCTGGTGTTGCATTGGTTGCAATATCGAAATCTTTTGGTTGTGTGCCGAGGAGTAAGTCACGGACACCGCCGCCGACCAGATAAGCTTCAAAGCCGGATTTATTTAAACGGTAAAGCACTTTCAGGGCATTTTCACTGATATCTTTGCGGGAAATATTGTGCTGCTCCCGTGGAATTACCGTTATTGGTAAATCCAAATGAAGGTTCTCCTGTTCAACCTTCCTTTGTGTTTTCACGTTGGATGAGGGTTGAAGGGAAGTTTGGCGATTAGAATGAAGAGCTACATACTCTTCCTGAGTAGAATGGTCAGATACGGTGACTGGCCTTTCACTGGCTGCCTGTAGCTCGCGGTTAATTTTCCCTTCGCGGATCAATAAATTACGGCAGAAATTTGCTACTCGGTTAAAAATGGTACACCTCGATAAGTAACTAATCATATAAAACGAATAAAAAACAGCAGCTAATCATAGCCTACTGTGTATTTTTTGAGAATGGTTGTTATGACTAACCTTAACTTTATTCACGTTACTTGTATATTTTACTTTGCCGTGGAATTCGGTCTAGATCCCAACGTGCTGTTGCTTTTTCCAACAATTGATAGCGGGAAAGATCTTGCCAGTTTTTTATGACAGGCTGATTAAGGAAAAGTAATGCTTCAACCAATAACGGCCGGGGATCATCCAGTGGGATTGGCTGGGCATGATTCTGTTTGGAAAGTTTGTTGCCGTCCTTATTCAGAACCAGCGGCAGGTGAATGTAATCGGGTAGTCCGAGATTTAATTGCTGATACAGTGCAATCTGGCGGACAGTTGGCTCAATTAAATCAGCGCCTCTGACTACCTCAGTCACACCTTGGTAATCATCATCAATAACGACCACTAAATTATAGGCAAATAGGCCATCACGACGATGAATAATAAAATCTTCTTCAGCCATGGCTGGATCGGCGTTTAGGTATCCCTGCAACTTATCTTTAAAACCATAAACAGGGTTGTTTTGTTTTAACCGGATTGCTGCGTGGTTGACAGGCAGATTTAATTCACGGCAGTTTCTGTCATAAAAACCCTTAACTTGCTGAATACGTTGACGGGTACAGATGCAATAATAGCTTAAGCCCTGTTGTTGCAACTGATTAAGTATATGACGGTAAGCCTCATGGCGTTGAGATTGATAGAGAATCTCATCATCCCAATGTAACCCATAATGTTCAAGAGTGTGGAGAATACGGCTGGCGGCGCCGGGAACCTCTCTCGGTGGATCAATGTCGTCAATTCGTATCAGCCACTTTCCCTGACAAGCCCTGGCTTGCAAATAGCTGCCAATTGCGGTGATTAATGAACCAAAATGAAGATCACCAGAAGGTGAAGGGGCGAAACGCCCAATATAAGCGCGGGGACGTTCAGGTTTTATCATATAGGGATCAGCGAGGGTTGTTCGTACGGCGCCATTAAGGCGCCGTATAAAAACACCATTAATTAGCCTGCCATCTGCTTTTCACGGATTTCGGCTAGGGTTTTACAATCAATACACAAATCTGCGGTTGGACGGGCTTCCAAACGACGGATGCCTATCTCAACGCCACAGGATTCACAAAAACCAAAATCGTCGTCTTCGACTTTTTTCAGTGTTTTCTCGATCTTCTTAATCAATTTACGTTCACGATCACGGTTACGTAATTCAAGACTGAACTCTTCTTCCTGCGCTGCACGGTCAACTGGGTCTGGGAAGTTCGCTGCCTCATCTTGCATATGAGATACAGTACGATCTACTTCATCCCTGAGCTGATTGCGCCATGCTTCAAGAATTAGCTTGAAATGCGCCAACTGGGCATCGTTCATGTATTCTTCACCTGGCTTTTCTTGGTAAGGTTCTACCCCAGCGATGGCGAGAATGCTTAAGGACGAGGTTTTACGTTTTTGCCCTTCTTGCATAATACTTCTCCTAACACACGCACTATCAAACGAACCCCTAGCGGGGAAAAAAACAGGCCGCTATAAATAGCAGATGGAGCATGGGTTGGCAATTGTTCCTGCCATTAGTTTCACAATGGTGTGAAGACAAACGCAGTGAATGACTTTACACCCTGTACAACTTGACTGTAAATATTAGGTCAATCAATAAATTAACGACTTAGTACAAAAGTTAACTTATCGCCTAAAACCATCCCTTTTTCTGCAATGCTTGCTTGGTAACAGATAACTTCGACTCCAGAATTTCGCGCTTGTTCCAAAAGAGATGAATAATTATGGTCAATATGCGCAGCCGCCGCGACTTGCCTGATGCCAGAATGCAAAACTGCAAAAAATAAAACTGCTCTTTGTCCTTGTTCCGTTATGTGTTGTAGTTCCCGTAAGTGTTTCTGCCCGCGGGTAGTAACAGCATCGGGGAAATAGCCACAATTTTCCTGGAGAAGCGTCACGGATTTCACTTCGATATAGCAGTTAACTTGCTGTTCTGCCTGCAACAACAAATCTATCCGGCTGCTCTCTTCGCCATATTTTACTTCCCGGCTCATTTTTTTGTATTCAGAAAATTCTGAAATGGCATTTTGTTGAATCGCCTCGGCCACTAAATCGTTTGCTCTGAGCGTATTGACACAAATCCAGTGACCATCCTGCGTTTCTGTCAATTCCCAACTGTTGGGATATTTACGTTTTGGATTGTCAGATGTGGAGTACCAAACGGTATCTCCTGGCGTGGCGCAGCCAGTCATCGCACCCGTGTTGGCGCAGTGGATAGTCAGTGTTTCACCTTCCGGTGTCATGACATCAGCCAGGAAGCGCTTATAACGACGAATCAGGGTGGCGGATTGTAAGGGAGGATAGAATTCCATAAAAACTCCTTAATGACTGATGGCATAAGATTGAAGTAGGCAATGCTACAATGTTGGCCGCTGAAAGTTAACTTTCTTTAATGGAGTGTTTGTGTCTTTATTGCCTGTATATGAGGTCATTGAATCTGTCCTGAGTGCGCTGAAAAGCTCACCGCAGGTGCTGCTTCATGCGCCTACTGGCGCCGGGAAATCGACGGGTTTGCCACTGGAAATTCTGAAAAGAGCGGATTTTTCCGGACGTATTATTATATTAGAACCACGGCGGATTGCCGCTCGCAGCGTTGCCAATCGTCTTGCGGTTCAACTGAATGAAAATACCGGTCAGACCGTGGGTTATCGGATGCGCTCAGAAACCAAAGTGAGCACGGCTACCCGTCTTGAAGTGGTAACAGAAGGTATTTTAACCCGTATGTTACAGCAAGATCCGATGTTGGAAGGTGTTTCACTGGTGATTCTGGATGAATTCCATGGGCGCAGCTTACAGGCTGATTTAGCGCTGGCATTACTGCTGGATGTACAGGCGGGGTTGCGGGATGATCTGCGGATTTTGATCATGTCGGCTACGTTGGATAATCAGCGGCTCTCTTCTTTATTACCTGATGCGCCGGTGATTATTTCTGAAGGGCGTAGCTTTCCTGTCACCAGAAATTATCATCCTTTACCTGCTCACCAACCTTTTGAACAGAGTGTAGTCACTGTTGTATTACGGTTACTCCAGCAAGAGCAAGGTTCTGTACTGTTGTTTTTGCCGGGGAGTGGAGAAATTCAACGGATATTTGGACTGCTTAAAGGAAAAGTTTCTGCCGATACCGATCTTTGTCCGTTATATGGCGCTTTATCATTGGGTGAACAGCAAAAAGCGATCGAACCTTCACCGTTTGGACGCCGTAAAGTCGTTCTGGCGACTAACATTGCAGAAACCAGCCTGACGATTGAGGGTATCCGGTTGGTGGTTGATAGCGGTCTTGAACGTACAACGCGTTTTGAACCTAAAAATGGTTTGACCCGCCTGATGACTCAACGTATCAGTCAGGCTTCAATGACGCAACGGGCTGGCCGCGCAGGGCGGTTGGAAGCCGGAATTTGCTGGCATCTGTTTAGTCAGGAACAGGCAGAAAGAGCAGCAGAGCACAGTGAACCTGAAATCTTGAATACTGATCTCAGTAGCTTATGGCTCTCCTTATTGCAGTGGGGATGTCGTGACGCTTCCCAATTACAGTGGCTGGATACGCCTCCGGTGTCGTCGTTGGCGGTAGCCAAATCGCTGTTATTACAGTTAGGCGCGGTAAGCCATCACAATCAGTTGACGCCCAGGGGCAGAAAAATGGCGGAGTCTGGCAGTGAGCCACGCCTTGCCGCGATATTATGCGCCGGTTTGGAACAGGGAACCGATGCGTTGGCGACCGCCGCTATGCTAACAGCGATTCTGGAAGAACCGCCTCGTGATGGTCAGCCGGATATCACTTATTGGGTTGAACAGCGTCAGCCTCAGTGGTTACGGCGGGCAAAACAGTTGGTCAGAAATATGGGAGGGACTTTTGGAGAGGCTGCCAGTGGATCAGCTGCAATGTTATTGGTTCAGGGTTTCCCTGACAGAATAGCCAAAAACCGGGATAAGCATGGCCGTTTTCAATTGGCTAATGGTCTGGGTGCGATGATTGATTATGAAGAAAAGTTATCCGATGAATCCTGGCTGGTGGCGCCTTCGCTATTGCAAAATAGCAGGAATCCTGATGCCCGCATTCTGTTGGCTTGTCCGTTGGATATTGAACAATTGGTACAACAACAACCGGATTTATTCTGTGAACAAAATGTCGTTGAATGGGATGACAATAAAGGAACATTGCGGGCATGGAAACGGCTGCAATGTGGGAGCCTGGCAGTAAAAGCGCAACTATTGGCAAAACCTTCAGCTGAGCAATTACAACAGGCCCTGCTAAACTGGTTACGAAGTGAAGGATTACAAGCGCTGAATTGGTCGCCTGAGGCTATGCAATTATGCACCCGTATTCAATGTGCGGCTAAATGGCTGCCCGAAATACAGTGGCCTGCGGTAGATAATAATTCGTTGATGGATTCTCTTGATCATTGGTTAATGCCGTTTCTTATTGATGTGCGTGATTTGAAAGGTTTGAAACAGATTGATTTGTTGCCGGCACTGGCAGGTTTATTGGATTGGCGACAGCGCCAATGTCTGGATAATGAGCTGCCCATTTATTACACTGTTCCTACCGGCAGCCGGATAGCAATCAATTATTTCAGTGATAAGCCACCTGTATTATCAGTGCGGATGCAGGAAATGTATGGTGAGCAGCAAAGTCCATTGTTGGCAAAAGGGCGGGTAGCATTGGTGCTTGAATTATTATCGCCGGCCCAGCGGCCATTGCAGATCACGCAAGATTTGGCTGCTTTTTGGCAGGGAGCATATCGGGAAGTGCAAAAAGAAATGAAAGGGCGCTACCCAAAACATCTGTGGCCGGATGATCCGGCAAATACGGCGCCAACCCGGCGGGTAAAAAAATATTCGCAGTAGAAATTTAACAACTTTCTTGCAGGCGAATAAATTCATTAAAAAAGATATGAATACCCATTATTCAGCATTTGAATGGCTTTGGAGAATTTTGGAATGTCTGGTGAAGATCGTCGACCAATCGGACGTAAAGGCAAAAAACCGGTATCCCGTCGTGAACCGCCATCGAAAAAACGGCATTTGTTGGATGATGATTATGATGATGACGACTACGATGATGAAGAGGATCAACCCATGACAAAAAGAGGAACGTATTCCTGTCCACCTAAGAAAAAGCGGCGTTGGTTCTGGCTGTTATTCAAAATATTTATTGTTTTTGCTGTGTTGTTGGGGGGATATGGTGTTTATCTGGATGGCAAAATCCGTGACCGCATTGACGGCAAAGTCTGGGATCTGCCTGCGGCAGTTTATGGCCGGATGGTCAACCTTGAACCGGGCATGAACTACAGTAAAAAAGAGATGGTACATCTGCTGGAAGGAATGCAGTATCGTCAGGTGACGAAAATTACCCGTCCTGGGGAGTTTTCTGTCAGAGGCGAAACAATTGAAATGCTGCGCCGTCCATTTGATTTCCCTGACAGTAAAGAAGGGCAGATCCACGCGTTGTTGACTTTCAGTGATAACCGTTTGGCAGGGATAGAAAATATAGAAAACCAACGTCAATTTGGTTTCTTCCGTCTTGATCCTAAACTAATTACCATGTTGCAGTCACCCAATGGTGAGCAGCGGTTGTTTGTGCCGCGCTCAGGTTTCCCTGAGTTACTGGTCAATACCTTGCTGGCGACAGAAGACCGTCATTTCTATCAACATGATGGTATCAATATCCTTTCTATCGGGCGTGCGATGCTGGCTAACCTGACGGCGGGGCGTACCGTTCAGGGGGGAAGTACCCTGACGCAGCAATTGGTCAAAAACTTGTTCCTGACCAATGAACGAACATTGGTGCGTAAAGCGAATGAAGCTTACATGGCGGTTTTGATGGATTACCGCTATAGCAAAGATCGTATTCTCGAATTGTATCTGAACGAAGTTTATTTGGGGCAAAGTGGTGATGAACAGATTCGGGGATTTCCGTTGGCGAGCCTTTATTATTTTGGCCGTCCGGTGGATGAACTGAGTTTGGATCAGCAGGCGTTGCTGGTCGGTATGGTGAAAGGCGCTTCACTCTATAACCCGTGGCGTAATCCGAAACTGGCTCTTGAGCGCCGTAATGTGGTGCTTAAGCTTTTGCAAAATCAGCAAATTATTGATGAGGACCTGTATAAACTACTGAGCGCTCGTCCACTGGGGGTAAAACCGAAAAGTGGCGTCATCACGCCACAACCTGCGTTTATGCAGCTGGTTCGTCAGGAATTGCAGGATAAGCTGGGTGATAAAGTGAATGATTTATCTGGCGTAAAAATCTTTACGACTCTTGATCCAGTATCTCAGGATGCGGCTGAAAACGCAGTGGAAGAGGGAATTGCTAACCTGAGAAAAACCCGCAAAATCGCTGATCTTGAAGGGGCAATGGTGGTTGTCGATCGTATTAGTGGTGAAATCAGGGCGATGGTCGGTGGTTCTCAACCGCAGTATGCCGGATTTAACCGAGCGATGATGGCACGTCGCTCAATTGGTTCGCTGGCCAAACCTTCTACTTATCTGGCGGCGCTGAGTGAACCTGATCAGTATCGATTAAATACCTGGCTGGCGGATGAACCCCTTTCCGTGAAACAGCCGAACAGTAAGGTTTGGGAGCCGAGAAACTATGATCGCCGCTTCCGTGGACGAGTCATGTTGGTGGATGGACTGGCTAGCTCACTGAATATTCCGACGGTAAATCTTGGAATGGCTGTTGGCCTTGATCATGTAAGCAACACACTGATCCGGCTTGGTGTTCCGGCAGATGTTATCCAGCAGGTTCCGGCGATGTTACTGGGTTCTCTCAGCTTGACGCCGCTGGAAGTGGCTCAGGAATATCAGACGATGACCAGTGGCGGCAACCGCGCAACGCTTTCTGCGTTACGTTCTGTCATTGCAGAAGATGGCACTGTGATATATCAGAGTTACCCGCAGGCTGAACGGGCTGTACCGGCTCAGGCGGCTTACCTGACGCTGTATGGTATGCAGCAGGTTGTGGCGAATGGGACTTCCCGTTCACTGGCGGGTAAATTTGGCCGTTATAATCTGGCAGGTAAAACCGGTACAACCAATGATCTGCGTGATAGCTGGTTTGCCGGGATTGATGGCAAAGAAGTGGTGATTTCATGGGTTGGCCGGGATAACAACGATCCGACTAATCTGACCGGCGCCACTGGCGCGTTAAATGTGTATCGCCGTTATTTGGAAAATCAGACACCGCTGGTGCTGAACAACATTCCGCCGGAGGGAATTGTCGATATGGCGGTTAATCAGGATGGCAGCTTTAATTGTAGCGGTGGCAGTGGCTGGAGAACATTGCCTGTCTGGACTTATGATCCACAGAGTCTGTGTCAGCAAGCAGCAACATCAGAGCCTGTTCAGCAACAAGAACAAGCGCCGGGCTGGTTGCGGGAGATGTTTGGTCAATGATTAACATCTGATTCAGATTAATGACAAGGTGCTGATCTTTTGGTCAGCACTTTATTTTTGCATATCTATTAAGTGTCTTGTTGACCCTTTCTTCATCCATTGCGTTTTTTCTAACATTCGACCCTGAATGAAGCTGGCTTATTCTGGTTAATCTGGGGAAAAGAAGGTCACCAGGTACAATATCAGGGAATGCGCCAAAAAGTGGGGGAGGTCGCGGATAAACTGATTTTTCGTATAGAAAATACCCGGGTCCGACAATGGATTTGTAGGCTCTCAGGCAGACAGCAAAAACAGGGAAAATGAGAGAATGCTCTGGCTCTTCTTGCGGGATTATCTGCCCTCTTAAACACACTCACGTTGCTATCGGAATATCTACCTGAAGAACTGACCCGATTAGCGGCGGGCATATTAGGTCAGTTCGAAGATGTGTAGATACCTATGCTTTAGAGGGTGTCGCAAAAGGCGTGTATTACCTGTTAAGATCTGCGTACTTCTTTTAAGCGCAGATCTTTTATGACCTTATTCATTCGAAAATGGGAACCTTCCCTTCATATCGGACGTCAATTTGTCAAAGCTCAGCACTTACCTGTATTGGATGGCTCCCTTTCCCTTTCTGATTATCTCAGGCAAATGGGAGAGCGTAGCGCATTTATTGTTGCTGACATTCTTGATGAGCAAGATTGGGCCCCCTTTGAACGCCATTATGCTTCGACAGGGAGAGCCCCTTATTTTCCACGCGCAATGATAGGGATCCTGTTTTATGGGATTATGAAAGGACACTGCTCGCTCAGAGAACTTGAACGACTTGCGCGTTTAGATTTAGGCTGTATTTTTGTCAGTCAGGGAATTACGCCCGATTATGCCAGTCTTGGGCGTTTTATTTATCAGCACCAATCCGTCCTGACGGGACAGTGATAGAGGCGGCCTGTTCTCATTACCACCTTTTAACTCAGTAAGCGATTTCACGTGAAAAAAATACCCTCACGGTCCCCCTGCCACAGTGCAGACAGAAAAACGCATGAAGCAATTGGAACAGGGAACCAAAGTATTACGGCACCGACAAGAAAATCGCGAAAAAAAGGGGAAGGATGTCAGCCAACTGCGTATTTGGACTATACTGCTCAATGTTGATCTAACTTCTGAAACAGGCCACTTTTTACCTTCTAAAAACAAAAGATAGGCTTAGAGCTATTTTTAAGACTAGTCACAAAGATAAGAAGGTAGAAGTGTGGTGTAACCAAAGCACAGTCTGTGTAAAACGCTATAGACAAAAATCGACATTGTTTAGCAGATGTTTGAACCGAATATAACCGCCTCTCAATGTGTCACTAGACTGTATGGCATCAACGCCAATCTGCTGCTCAGGTGGTATAAGTATCAGAATTGCAGCCTGATGGCCGCAAAAGAGGTTGTTTTAGCATCTGATGAGCATCGGCTATTAAGCAGTTCCAAGCGATTCGTGAATATGATACCCAAGCCAGACAATGCAACAACACGACAAAACCTGGTGGGAACATTACAACGAAACCCACGGCACAACACCCGGGTACGGTTTACCACGGGAGTACAGATGCTAGCAGGAATTGCTAATGTAAGAGCTAAAAAGTGATCTTATAATGCGGGGCCAAGAACAACTATACGGCAAAAGGGGAACAGTATGCAGCCAACATGGACAGCGGTCGACAATTATCTTAAGCAACATCTAGTGAAACCTGATGTTTTCTTGCAGCAAACACTGGCTTTCAATATTGATTATGGACTACCTCCCCACGATGTATCCCCTCTTCAAGGCCAGTTTTTGGGATTAATGGTGCAGATTTCCGGAGCAAAACAGATTCTGGAGATCGGCACCCTAGGAGGGTTCAGTACTCAATTTATGGCAAGAGCTTTACCAGAGGACGGCAAGTTAATCTCACTAGAAAAAAATGCCACTTCAGCCGATATTGCTAGACAAAATATCAAGCGCAGCCATCTGGAAGATAAAGTGACCATTATTGTAGGGGATGCTGCGGATACGCTGCCGACCATGGAAGCATGGGTACCGTTTGATATGATTTTTATTGATGCCGATAAACAAAACAGCCTGCTGTATCTAGACTGGGCGATGAAACTGAGTCGTCTGGGAAGTTTGATCATTATGGATAACATTGTACGTGGTGGCACGATTATTGATGAGCAACGAGATCCCCACGCAGAGGGTATTCGCCAGGCGCTGAATGCAATCAAAAATAACGATCACCTGAGTGCTACAGCGTTTCAGACAGTAGGAGAAAAGGGGTGGGATGGTTTTGCTCTACTGCGTGTGACTAAGGTACCTACATAGTTAAGAAGTTAATCCCCAGAGAGGGATTCCTGTTGTCGTAAAGAGTCCTTATCAAGGTCTTAAGATGTAAATTCAGACTCAGTTTTTGGAATCTGAAGGTACAGGCAATCAATCCAGCTCATCACAGAATGCTTTTGACAAGTATTAAAGCCGCAGAAATGACTGCTGGAGGTATCCCCCAGTGGTGAAGCAAAATTGATACAGTATGTGGCTGAATATAATTTCAATCGTGATTATCTGCAAGGTGCAGCACAAGGCCCATGGGTGGAAGAAGTTTTGGTTAGCTATCTGTTGAAATCCAACTGTCTGATTACCCATCAA
This sequence comes from Photorhabdus viridis, assembly GCF_040256935.1. Lineage (NCBI taxonomy): Bacteria > Pseudomonadati > Pseudomonadota > Gammaproteobacteria > Enterobacterales > Morganellaceae > Photorhabdus > Photorhabdus viridis. Next base: position 45,289 of record NZ_JBEJZY010000014.1, on the reverse strand, counting down.
CCTGATTGGAGATCTATCCAAATTCGCTACAAAGGGCCAAAAATCAATTGGGAAGCGTTGTTATGTTACCTGATATCATTCTGGCATCATAATGAATTTCACGAGCAATGTGTTGAGCGTATTTTCAATGATTGACAACAGTTATGTGCTCCAGAAAAGCTCTCAGTCTATGCACGTTATATCCGACGCGGAGGATTAGATACCAATCCGTGGCGCACAAATAAGGAAGACTTTGTTCCAACAACAGGCAGACTGGTACGTCAATAAATCACCATGCTTTTCGCGGGAAGCCCCTTTTTTCAGGCATAGGTATCCACACATTTATTGAAATTAATGATATTACTCTTCAATATGCATTCAATTTCCCTATCTCCGGGCTTGATGCCCGGATTAACCGCCGATACCCGATACGGATTAAACAACATATGACTACCTTCAGACCTGCTCTCCTGTGCGATTAAAGATATCGTCAGCGCTCAGAAAACATCATTTGCGACGACACGGGCTGTCTGGTGCTTTCTCAATAATGACCGCATCCATATCAGGGAATGCGCCAAAAAGTGGGGGAGGTCGCGGATAAACTGACTTTTCGTATAGAAAATACCCGGGTCCGACAATGGATTTGCAGGCTCTCAGGCAGACAGCAAAAACAGGGAAAATGAGAGAATGTTCTGGCTCTTCTTGCGGGATTATCTGTCCTCTTAAACACACTCATGCTGCTATCGGAATATCCACCTGAAGAACTGACCCGATTAGCGGCGGGCATATTAGGTCAGTTCGAAGATGTGTAGATACCTATGCCTTTAGGAAGGGGAGGGTGTCACGACTCTGTATTTACAATACTTGTTGCTTCAGGAATCTCAATTAATTTTCCTGACTTCACATCATAGATGTACCCATATATGGAAATATTTGCGGGAACAAGGGGGTGATTACGAATACGATGAATATCTTCAATTAAGCTATTAACTTGATTGTCAATGGTAAGCCATTTGATATATTTTCCCTCAGGTGAGCCGGCGCTGGTGCCGACCTCTTTAAATCCCTCATCCGTCATGATTACACTTTCCAGGCTGCTTTCCAGTAGATCGCCCATGATATTGTCTGTAAAAAGCTCCATCCCACAATGAGTATGATGAATGACAAACAACTCTTTTGTTCCGAAAAGTTTGTAAGAAATGATAAGTGAACGAATGGCATCATCACTGGCTCTTCCGCCCGCGTTACGAATAATATGGGCATCACCTTCAGATAAACCTGCAAATTTTGCCGGGTCTAACCTGGCATCCATACAAGTTAATATGGCAAATCGTCTGACAGCAGGTAAACCAAGGTTTTTTTTATCATCACTAAAAGTTGCTGCATAGGCAATATTAGCATCACTTATTTCTTTGATAACGTTGCTCATCCTCTCTCCTTCATATTTTCTGGTTTAGTAAATTGTGATGTAAAACAAAATCATAGAAAGAAAACTCAACTTCTTAATAAAGCTAGAATATCCACTCAATAAATGAATATGAGTCTGAAAACACGGAATTCATAAATAAAATTTATGTAAAATATATACTCGTATCCTTTGTACTGGTCAAATGAAACAGGGTGTTTTTTTGAAGGGCAACGGATTTATAACTTACCGTTAAATCGATAGCTTTATAGCATCATGTTTGGTCTATATCTTGATATGTATCAATATTTGTCATATGCTTTGATATATACCAATCAATGTCAGGAGGTTTTATGGGACATGTAGCTAAGTTGTTTATGAATGGGAGGAGTCAAGCGGTGCGTTTGCCAGCAGCTTATCGGTTTGATTCTGATGAGGTTTTTATTCGGAAGGACCCTGAGACCGGAGATGTAATACTGTCCCGTAAGCCACACGATTGGGATGGTTTTTTTGCAGCATTAAAGGGTACAAATATCCCTGACGATTTTCTGGGCAAAGAAGAACGGCGTCAGCAAGAGCAATCTCGTGATCCGTTCGAGGGATGGGAAGAATGAAGCGTTATATGCTTGATACAAATGTGATAGGGCATTTAATCAGAGAGCACCATTCAGTTGTACAGCATGTTTTATCTGTACCGATGTCATCACTCTGTATTTCAGCTATCACAGAAGGTGAATTATTGTTCGGATTGGCGCGTCGTCCAGAAGCAAAGCGGCTTCATACGGCAGTAAGAGAATTTCTCCGGCGTGTTGATGTCTTACCTTGGGATAGTTCTATTGCCGAGTGTTATGGTACGGTCAGAGCTGAGATGGAGAGACAAGGCAGAATATTAGCGCCGCTTGATTTACTCATTGCGGTGCACGCAATAAATATGAAGATGGTGCTGATTACAAATGATCATGCTTTTCAATATGTACAAGGATTACATATTGAAGATTGGACTGTTTAGCAGAATAAATCCGGCAGTTGCCTAACATTAAGCCTTGATGTGACTCTTCCAACAGGTAAGCGCGTAGTTTTTTACCTTTAAGGAAGAAAGTCCGCAGAGCGGGCTTTCTTCAGATTGATTATTCACAAAGTGCTGTTTTTTATCCGGTACTTTGTTTTAATGAACCTCGGTTTCGTTTAAAAATAGCGATATCACAATCCCGTAAATTCAAGCAATACGGCGCTATAATTTGATAGCGAAGAAATTATTTCAGCTTGGCAAAGCAACGAGCGGCTGTATCCACAGTACGCTGAATATCTTCATCCGTGTGAGCGATAGACATAAAACCCGCTTCAAATGCGGAAGGCGCCAAATAAACACCCTCGTCAAGCATAAGATGGAAGAAATGTTTGAAACGCTCAATATCGCAATTCATCACATCCTGATAGCAACTGACTGTTTCCGCATCAGTAAAGAAAATACCAAACATTCCGCCGACATGGTTAACCACCAGCGGAATGTCGGCTGCTTTTGCTGCTTTCATCAGGCCAGCAGCCAGATTATCAGTAAGTTCAGTCAGGCGTTGGTGTACGCCGGGTTGAGAGACTTCTTTTAGGCAGGCAAGACCCGCAGCCATGGCGATTGGATTGCCGGATAAGGTTCCCGCCTGATAAACCGGGCCGGTTGGCGCTAATTTTTCCATCACTTCATAGCGTCCGCCGAAAGCACCAACGGGCATACCACCACCAATGATTTTGCCAAGACAAGTCAGGTCAGGTTCGACATCGTAATAAGATTGCGCACCGGATAAGGCGACGCGGAAGCCTGTCATCACTTCATCGATAATCAGCAAAGCGCCGAATTCATCACACAGTGCGCGCAGGCCGGGTAGAAATTCTGGCAGTGGCGGCACACAGTTCATATTACCGGCAACGGGTTCGACAATAATACAGGCTATCTCTTCAGGATATTGTTCGAATGCTTTCCGCACTGAGTTCAAATCGTTATAGGTACAAGATAGTGTATGTTTGACGAAATCAACCGGAACCCCCGGAGAGTTTGGTTGGCCGATAGTTAGTGCGCCAGAACCGGCTTTTACCAACAGACAATCTGCGTGACCATGATAACAACCTTCGAATTTGATGATCTTATCACGGTTGGTATATCCACGAGCCAGACGGATAGCACTCATGGTCGCCTCTGTGCCTGAGTTAACCATGCGCACCATATCCATTGATGGCACCAGTTCAGTCACCAACTGCGCCATTTCCACTTCGGCGGCAGTGGGTGCGCCGAAACTCAATCCTTGCTCTGCGGCTTTGATGACGGCGTTACGGATAGCGCTGTGGTTATGTCCCAGCACCATTGGTCCCCAGGAGCCGACGTAATCAATATAGGCTTTGCCATCAACATCATAGAGATGAGCGCCGTCAGCGTGTTTGATAAACAGAGGCGTACCGCCAACGCCGTTAAATGCACGTACCGGGGAGTTAACACCGCCGGGAATAAGCTGTTTGGCCTGAGAATAGAGGATTTCGGATTGGCTCATTAAAGGCTCCTGAATGTATCTTTGAGTGGGTTTATCGCTTGTCTCACTGATTATAATGGTCTTAGAACGATAATTCCGGGTTTATTCTTTACATAATCAAGGAATGGAGAATCGACCACTTTTTTATTGGCTGCAAGTGAAGACGCATTTCTAAACATTGGGCCATTATCTGTCATAATAAAAATCCCTGTATGCGTGACATCCAGCCCGGCAAGATGTGTATATATTCCTATATAATCCCCCGTCTTTAAGTTTTTAATCGCGGAATCATTCACCTTATTACCTGGAATATATTTAATATCTCGGTTGATAACACTAAGTCCGGGGATATATTCGCCACCATCAGCTTTTCTATTCAGACTTTTTGTGATTTTTATATAAGAAGAACTTATTTCATTCGTCACATCTTTGGCATTTAATTTTTCTCTGGTTGACCAGTCCGTGAAGAAATGTTTTCTTTGTAAAAAACTGATTTTTCCATCGATATACCTTGTCTGGATGAGATGCTTGATAAAATCCTGTTGGTCGTTTGATTTCCTTAGCGATTCTACGTAATCAAGAAAAGTAAAACAGTCCAGACCGCTAAAATCTATAACTAATTTTTCAGGTTCAGTTGGGGAGCCGACCAGTTTATTTGCGACATAAGGCGTATCCAGGAATTGATAAGAGATATTTTTTATCATTTCACCAGGATTGTCTTTATTTCCCGGTTTTACCTGGTTTTCTATGATGTCATCAATTTTCTTCGAGGTATAACTATCCATATCGACTTGCTTGCTGTGAGCTACGCAGCCTGCAAGTGTGACGGCTAGCATAAGTGATAATATTTTTTGCATAAGAACTCCGTATAGTGACGTTAATAAATATTCAATAAAGTAACTAATAATCATGATAAATCAATAAATTTTCCTTTTTATATTAAAAAATGCTCAGACAGCTTGTGAGCTGCTCATGAGTTGCTGAAATGACAAAACTTGAACGAACTAACCAGGTATTAGATAATTCGAATTATTAATAAATCGGCAAATTTCTGTTGTTTTGTAAATGTCTTTGTCGGGTTCCGGTCTGGAGTAAAAAATGATGAGCGATGATATAGCATTACCTTTGCAGTTTACTGATGCTGCCGCCAGTAAAGTGAAAATCTTAGTTTCGGATGAAGAAAATCCGAACCTGCGTTTACGGGTTTATATCACAGGGGGGGGGTGCAGTGGTTTCCAGTATGGTTTTACCTTTGATGATCAGATCAATGAAGGCGATATGACCATTGAGAAGCAGGGTGTCGAATTGGTTGTTGATCCGATGAGTCTGCAATATTTGGTTGGCGGTTGTGTTGATTATACCGAAGGTCTGGAAGGTTCACGCTTTATCGTCACCAACCCTAATGCTAAGACAACCTGCGGTTGTGGTTCTTCTTTCAGTATCTGATTATTTCCCGCAATGGGTCTGTGAACGATATGACCCATTTTCGGGATAGGCTTCCAATCCCATTAAACTATTTTGCTTTATCCGGAGCCTTTATTGTTCAATTGCCGGCATAGCTGTTCAGCCGCCAGCACGATACGGGGCCCTGCGCGATGAAACCAATCTTCATGCAATGTAATCACTTTGGCCCTCAATTGAGGATGCCAGAAATTTTCAATTAATCTGGCTTGTTCCGGCCCACCACTGATCACAATCGTCTCAGGTTTCCGAGTGAGTACTTGCTCACGGCTTACCTGCGGCCAGGGAACGGGGCTGTCAGAGAAAATATTTCTGCCACCACAGATTGAAAGCACTTCACTTTGCAGTGTCTGTCCTGAGGCAGTAAACAGAGACTGAGTGCCGAATTGTAAAAAAACGGGTTTGGGTGTGGTTGAGGCATATTTTTGTTTCATAGCGGCAAACCGTTGACGAAGTTCAGTTGCGGATTTTTGTGCCTGCTCAGGATGGGGACTGTATTCGGCCAGTCGTTCCAAATCCTGAGCTATTTGTTCGGTGGTTTTGGGATCGGAATAAAAGATTTTAATACCAAAAGAGGCGAGTTGTTCCAATGGGCGTTGGGGATTACCACCACGCCATGCCAGAATTATATCGGGTTTCAGTGTGATAATACGTTCCAGATTAATGCCTTGCCAGTTAGCCACTTGCTCAAGTTTACTGGCTTGGGGTGGATAATCAGAATAAGCGCTGGCTGCGATCAGATTATCGCCTAACCCGGCAGCATAGGCTAATTCTGTGGTTGATGGGGATAAGCTGATGACCCGTAAAGGCGTGGCATACAAATAATGGCTGAAACCACTGAGAAACAATAAAAGCGATAACCAAACTGAACCTGCGCTTTTTATCCATCTCATGAAAGTCTGCCTTTTAATATATAAATATCACGAATGTTTCAGGCGGAGCAGACACGCCCTTGATATCTTCTAAAAGTATTAATCAGGGCGTGATTCTGTCAATAAAATACTATTTATTGTGACTCAGTGTTGCCAGCATTGCGTTGACCATTAATGTGGATTGGCGGGCTGCCACAGAAAGAAATTCATCAAAACTGAGATGAGATTCCTTATCTGCCACGTCAGAGATTGCACGTACCACAACAAACGGTGTGTTGTATTGGTGGCAGACGTGCCCTATCGCTGCCGCTTCCATTTCTACCGCTGTAACCTGTGGGAAAGTCGCCCGGATTCGCGCCAGTGGTTCCGCACCGTTAATAAATGCATCACCGCTGCAAATCAGCCCACGTATTGCATTCAAATCCAGTGAACGAATACATTTTTCTGCCAGTGCGATCAGATGGTTATCCGCCAGGAACGCAGGGGGGCATTGCGCCATTTGACCAGGCTCATAGCCAAAAGCAGTGACATCAGAATCATGATAGCGAACTTCGTTGGATACCACGATATCACCGATTTGCAATTTCGGATCAAGGCCACCTGCGGAGCCTGTGTTGATAATCACATCAGGTTGACAATATTCAAGCAGTAAAGTCGTACCAATTGCAGCAGAAACTTTACCAATACCAGATTTTAACAGTGCGATCTCCACGCCGTTCAGCTTACCGGTATAGATTTCGCAGCCACCCCGTGACAGTGTCTGGCGATCTTCAATTTGATCGCGCAGTAAAGTCACTTCTTGCTCCATAGCACCTATCACGCCTACTTTCATTGTGTCATACTCGCTGTTGATTAATTAATCATATAAAATCATTCAGTTCCTGAGTTTAACATTTAATGCAGAACAATCAGATAATCTGTGATGTAAAACAGCGCTATCTCACAATTCGGGGGATAAATGTCCGGGATAGACTTTAGTCAAAAGCTTAATTATCAACGCCAATACAGCCATTATGATGTTGATCCTAATGATGAAGAGCAAGTTATTCGCCAGTTTGAAAGTGATCGCGGGCGGATTATGAATTCAGCGGCCATTCGTCGTTTACAGCAGAAAACACAGGTTTTTCCTCTGGAAAATAATGCCGCTGTCCGCAGTCGCCTGACTCATTCATTGGAAGTGCAACAGATTGGGCGCTATATTTCGAAAACGATTATCAATGAACTGAAAACGCGTAATTTGTTGGTTCAATACCGGCTGGATAAACGGCTGTTGTCATTTGAGAGTTTGATTGAAATGGCTTGTTTAATGCATGATATTGGTAATCCACCTTTTGGTCATTTTGGTGAAGCGGCAATTAAAGACTGGTTTACCAGAAAGCTCGATCTTAATTTTGCCCTAGAAAATATTGAGCGAAAAGATCAATGTGAAATACCTGCATTGCGTTTGTGCGGGGATGTGAAAAAAACTCTTTTCCGTCGCCAGTTACGTAAAGATTTATGTCAGTTTGAAGGGAATGCTCAGGCTATCCGTATGGTACACAGCTTGTTAAAACTCAATCTGACTTATGCTCAGATTGGCTGCATTCTAAAATATACCTGTCCTGCTTTTCGTCTTGAAAAGGAGCCGGATCAATTTAATTACCTGATGAAAAAACCGGGCTTTTATTGGTCGGAAGAGAACTTTGTCCGCGAATTGCGCCGCGAGCTTAAAATGGGGGAATTCTGTCGTTTCCCACTGACTTATATTATGGAAGCTGCAGATGATATCTCTTATTGCATTGCTGATCTGGATGATGCTGTTGAAAAAGATATTTTTGGCGTAGATGCCTTGATGGAATATTTGGAACAGGAGTGGGAAGAGAACGGCGGCCATCGGTCTGGCGATCTGTTCGACGTTACGATCAGAAAAGCTTATAAAAGAACGAGTGGCAACGAATTACGTCGAAGTCAGCAGGATCAATTTTTTATGTATTTGCGGGTTTTTATTACCGGCAGGCTGGTACCTTACACTGCCCGTCGTTTTATTGATCATCTGCCTGCTGTTTTTGAGGGTTCATTTAATCAAGCATTACTTGAAGATAAAAGCGAGGAGCATCGGCTGCTTAAAACGCTGAAGAACATTGCCTGTAAAAGAGTGTTTAATCATCCGGAAATTGAAGAGTTGGAATTAAAAGGGTATAAAATTATCAATGGGTTATTGGATTTTTATTGGCCGTTATTGAAGATGTCCCGCCAGAGTTTTATGGAATTAAACCAGAACAATTTCCATAAAGATTATTTTATTGAAACCCGGTTACTGCACAAACTTTCCACCAAGCATCGCTTGGCTTATAACGAAGCGGTAGAAGGAATGATCGCCACTGATGAATCTGAAAAAGACCTGATGGAATTCTACTACCGCGCCCGTCTTATTCAGGATTACATCAGTGGCATGACAGATAATTATGCTTACGAAGAGTATCGTAAATTTATTGTGTGTAACTGATATTTTGGTCGTTACTCAATAGCTTTTGGGCAGCGGCAAGTACATTGTCAATTTCATCTGTCAGCTCCAGCAATTCAGGTTCTATATCGGTTAATGGAATGTTTTTTTGTAATTGTTGTTCAATTAATTGGCAGAGTGCCTTAAGTTGTGGCACGCCGCTGTAACAACAACTACCGTGCAACTTATGGATTTGCTGCTGATAATCGTCAACAATATCCCCGGATAAAACTTTTTCTGTGATTGCTTTTATATCCGGCAGAGAATCCACCAGCATTTTTATCATCTCCATAGCTAGCTGTTCTTTTTCTTCTGTTTGTTGCAGCGCTAACCGCCAATTGACATGTTGTGATTCCACTGTTTTAGTGTGACGGTTTAGCGCAGTTCTCAAACCATCTTCGTCCAGAGGCTTGGTCAGAAAATCTTCAAATGGCGATTTATCTGCATCGCCCTTTGGCCGGCAAGTATGGGCTGTGACGGCGATAATCGGGGTATTACGGTGTTGTGGTAGCTGGTGGATGCGTTCAGCGGTACAGATGCCATCCATACCCGGCATATGGATATCCATTAGAATGACATCAAAATGGTGAGATTTTGCCGATTGTAAAGCGTCTTCTCCATTACTGCATGTCACTGTTTTTTCTACGACGTCTTTCAGTAACGAGCCGATTAATTTGAGATTGGCTGAATTATCATCAACGGCCATGACCGTCATGGGTAAACGCGGGGATTGGATAATCTTTTTTTGTGGTACAACAGAGCCGGTTAGAATGAAATCATCTTTTCCCAGCCATAAATCGAAACGAAAAACGGAACCTTTTTTCGGCTCGCTGGTAAAACTGATATTGCCGCCCATTTCGCGGATCAGTTTCCGAGTAATCACCAGACCAAGGCCGGTACCACCATAACGGCGGGAAATACTGGCATCGGCCTGATGAAAAGCTTGAAACAGATGGGGTTGCTGTTCAGGGTTAATACCGATGCCGGTATCTCTGACCGTGATCTCTAAATTGATTTTATGGGATTGCTGTTGTATCAGATTGATTTTTATCTCAACAAAACCTTGTTCAGTGAATTTAATGGCGTTACCGATGATATTGGTGAGTATTTGCTGGAGACGCGTAGGGTCGCCTATAACCAGATTCGGTATTTGAGAATCAACGCTGTGCGTTAGTTGAATGCCTTTATTGTTGGCGCTGGGCGTCAATAAAACCATGACCTCATCAATCGTATCCTGTAGAAGAAATGGAATATTTTCCAGTATCAGCTTATCCGCTTCAAGCCGGGAAAAGTCCAATATATCATTGATAATATTCAGCAGATGATTGGCAGAACGTTCAATAATATGCAGATATTCAGCTTGCTGTACTGTCAGAGCGGTTTTCAGTGTTTGACGAGTAAAACCAATAACGCCATTAAGCGGTGTGCGTAATTCATGGGACATATTTGCTAGAAACTCTGTTTTTATTCTGGCGGCTTCCTGAGCGCGTTTTTTCGCTATTGCCAGCTCAACGTTCTGAATTTCGAACTGCTCCATCGTTTCACGCAGATCTGAAGTTGCCTGATCAATATCGTTCTGCATCTCTTCTTTGTAGCTGGAAAGCGATTTTGCCATGGCATTAATGCCATTTTTCAGCGTATCCAATTCACCAAAATATTTCCCGTTGACACGGCTGTTTAGCTGTCCCTGGCGAATGCTATCAACTGTACTGACTATATCGCTGATAGGTTTTGTGATTTTGCGCACCAAATGGTAGGCAAACAGTGATGCCCAACCAAGGCAAATCAGTAATAGTAATATAAAGATAACTATCTCTTTATATTGCTGTAAGTGAGCTGACCGTAAATCGAGATCAATAGCAATATAACCAATAGGATGTAGGGATGGGGCATCAGCGTTCCGCTGATTCTGGGATAAATGGCTTTCTGAAATAATTGGCATACGTAAAATAATACTGTTTTTGCCCTCCATTTTGGTCAGGACTGTTGGAAGTGGCATACTTGATGCAATCTGTAGTTGAGCTGGATTGTATTTATAATTTGATATATCAAATAGCTGATTATCGTCATTAAAAATGGCAATCGCCCGGACTATCTCAGAATTTCTGCGATGAAGCCGGGTTATCAATGAGTTGACGCGTTCACGGTTATGCAGGTTTATCCCGATTTCACTGGCAATCGAAAGGGGCTCGATAATACTGATCCCAGATCGAACGATTTGGTTTTTCAGTTCACGATAGTGATAACAGAGAAACGATATACTGAAAAACATGCCAACCAGTAAAATCGGCACCAGGATCAGGCTCATCATGCGAATGCGTAAGCTATATTTGGTCATAGGCGTCCATTATGGGAAAATAAGAACTTAATAATTCATAGTCCGTAAGAATCATGGTGCAATTTTATTCCCCCAATCGCCGAACAGTAAACCGGCATATCATCACAGTCACTGCTGATAATCTGGATGCCCAAGGACAGGGCGTAGCTCGTTATCAGGGTAAAACCATTTTTGTCGCCGGATTATTGCCCGGTGAACAGGCACAGGTACAACTAACGGAAGAGAAACGCCAGTTTGCCAAAGCAAAGTTGGTTAAGCGTTTATCTGACAGTCCATATCGTGTAAATCCCCGCTGCCCGCATTTTGGAATATGTGGCGGTTGTCAGCAACAACATGTTGCATCTGATTTACAGCGTGAGAGTAAAGCTAGTGTTTTGGAACATCTTATCCGGCGGGAAACCAGCATAACTGTCTCTGCCAGACCGGTGATTCTCAGCCCTGAATATGGTTACCGGCGCCGGGCAAGGCTTGGTTTACATTATCAGATAAAACAACGTCAATTGGTGATGGGGTTTCGTCAGAATCAATCCAATGAATTGGTTGCGATAAAAACATGCCCTGTTTTACAACCTGAATTGGAACGGTTATTGCGGCCGCTATCTCAGTGTCTGAATGATCTGAAAGCGGTTAAACGGTTGGGACATGTGGAATTGGTGCTGGCAGATAACGGACCATTGATTATATTGCGCCACCTTGACCCCCTGAAAGGGGAAGATAAAGAAAAGTTATGCACGTTTGCTGTGCAACACAATGTGGCTGTCTATCTGGCGGCAGATGAAACTTCAATTGAAGCACTGAATGAACAGCCGGAACCTTGGTATCAGGTAGGCGGCCTGAAATTAATTTTCAGTCCGAGAGATTTTATTCAGGTTAACGATGAAGTAAATCAACAAATGGTTGCTCAGGCGATGGAGTGGCTTGATTTACAACCGAATGACCGAGTGCTCGATCTGTTCTGCGGTATGGGAAATTTTACTTTACCTATTGGCCGGATAGTGCAGGCGGTGGTAGGAGTGGAAGGGGTTGCCACGCTGGTAGCGAATGGGCAATATAATGCCAGATTAAATAATTTGGATAACATATCTTTCTTCCATGAAAACCTGGAAGCGGATATACATCGTCAACCCTGGGCAAAATTGGGGTTTAACAAGGTCTTATTAGATCCGGCGCGTGCTGGTGCGGCAGGAGTCATGTCACACATCGTCGAGCTGGCCCCTGAAAAAGTGGTCTACGTCTCTTGCAATCCAACAACATTGGCGCGGGATAGTAAGATTCTGCTTGAGGCTGGCTATCATATTATCAGTGTGCGGATGCTGGATATGTTTCCGCATACAGGTCATCTGGAATCAATGGCGCTATTTAGCCGCCAAATCGTGGTTGGGTAGAAGCTGTGAAATAGTCAGGAGAGATTATGGTTGCGGTAAGAAGTGCTCATTTAACCCCTGCGGGAGAGTTTGCAGTAAATAAGTGGATCGCCAGTTTAAATATAGCAAATCTTCAATTGGGTGAGAAATTAGCCGAAACCTGGCGTTATTGTCACGAAAAAGCGCAAAGTCATCCTGATTCAGAACTTCTGTTATGGCGTGGCGTAGAAATGGTTGAGATCCTTTCCACGCTGAGTATGGATAATGACAGTATGCGCGCTGCGCTGCTGTTTCCGCTGGTTGACGCCAAATTGCTCGACAGTGAAACCGTCACAGAAGCGTTTGGCGGCGCGATCATTAATCTGGTGAAGGGCGTCATGGATATGGATGCTATTCGTCAGTTAAAAGCCACGCATAATGATTCGACCTGTTCCGTGCAGGTTGATAATGTCCGCCGGATGCTGCTGGCAATGGTAGAAGATTTTCGCTGTGTTGTTATCAAGCTGGCGGAACGTATTGCCCATCTGCGGATAGTGAAAGAGGCGACTGAAGATGAGCGAGTACTGGTTGCTAAAGAGTGTTCCAATATTTATGCGCCACTCGCTAACCGTTTGGGGATTGGTCAACTCAAATGGGAACTTGAGGATTACTGTTTCCGTTATCTCCATCCTGATGAATATAAAAAAATTGCTCACTTGCTGCATGAACGCCGGATTGATCGTGAACAATATATTGATCACTTTGTCAGCACATTGCGTAAATATATGCTCAAAGAGAGCGTAGCAACTGAAATATACGGACGACCTAAACATATCTACAGCATTTGGCGCAAAATGCAGAAAAAATCACTGGCATTTGATGAATTGTTTGATGTCCGGGCTGTGCGGATTGTGGTTGAACGCTTGCAGGATTGTTATGCGGCGCTGGGGATAGTACATACTCACTATCGTCATTTGCCCGATGAATTTGATGATTATGTTGCTAACCCGAAGCCTAATGGTTACCAATCCATTCATACCGTAGTCCTTGGGCCGGGTGGTAAAACACTGGAAATTCAGATCCGCACCCGTCAGATGCACGAAGATGCGGAGTTAGGAATAGCTGCACATTGGAAATATAAAGAGGGTGCGACAGCGGTTGGTCGAGCGGGGTATGAAGGACGTATTGCATGGTTGCGTAAACTGATTGCATGGCAGGAAGAGATGGCCGATTCCGGCGAAATGTTGGATGAGGTTCGCAGCCAGGTGTTTGATGATCGAGTATATGTATTTACGCCGAAAGGCGATGTTATTGATCTGCCTGCCGGCTCTACGCCACTGGATTTTGCCTACCATATTCACAGCGATGTAGGACATCGTTGTATTGGGGCTAAAATCAGCGGTCGAATTGTGCCATTTAGCTATCAATTGCAGATGGGCGATCAGATTGACATCATCACGCAGAAACAGCCGAACCCAAGCCGTGACTGGCTGAATCCAAACCTGGGGTATGTCACTACCAGCCGTGGCCGGGCGAAAATTCATAACTGGTTCCGTAAACAGGATCGGGATAAGAACATCATTGCGGGCCGTCAAATGTTGGATAACGAACTGGCCCACTTAGATATCAGCCTGAAAGAAGCGGAAAAGCTGCTCATTGCGCGTTATAACGTTCATACCCTTGATGAAGTTCTGGCGGGAGTGGGGGTTGGTGACATCCGCATCAACCAGTTGACCAATTTTCTGCAAAGCAAACTTAATAAAACCACGGCGGCAGATGCAGATCGGGAAGCGCTTCGCAATCTGGAGAACAAATCGCATCCGCAGCGTAGTACTGCTAAAGATAACGGGCGGATTGTGGTAGAAGGTGTGGGTAACCTGATGCATCACATTGCCCGTTGCTGCCAGCCAATTCCGGGGGATGAGATTGTCGGCTTTATCACCCGTGGCCGGGGAATTTCCATCCACTGGGCTGATTGTGAACAACTGGCGGATTTGCAGGCAAGTGCGCCTGAAAGGGTGGTGGATGCGGTTTGGGGAGAAAGTTATTCCAGTGGTTACTCACTGATTGTGCGTGTGATAGCGAATGATCGTAGTGGACTACTGCGTGATATCACCACGATCCTGGCGAATGAAAAAGTGAACGTGCTTGGGGTGAGCAGTCGCAGTGATGTAAAGCAGCAGATTGCCACCATTGACATGAATATTGAGATTTATAACCTGAAAGTGTTGGGACGGATATTGGCGAAAACCAATCAATTACCGGATGTCATTGAAGCCAAACGTCTTCATGGCAACTGATCGCAGGAACATTGGGATAAAAGATGAAATCACCCGCTATAGAACGGTTACTGGGGATTATGGCGCAGTTGCGCCATCCTCAACAGGGATGTCCCTGGGATAAAGAACAGACATTCAAAACGATCGCACCTTATACATTAGAAGAGACTTACGAAGTCATTGATGCCATTGAACGTGGCGATTTTTCTGATCTGAAAGAAGAACTGGGCGATCTATTATTTCAGGTGGTGTTCTATGCTGAAATGGGCAAAGAGCAGCAGTTATTTGATTTTGATGACATTTGCAATGCCATTAGCGACAAGTTGGAGCGTCGCCATCCGCATATTTTCGGTCAGCAGCTGAATATCAGTAGTGAAGTGGCTATCAGTGGCTGGGAAAAACGCAAGGCGCAGGAAAGAGCACAAAAAGATCTTCATTCGCTCCTTGACGACATTCCGGCAAGCCTGCCGGCGTTAATGAAAGCTTATAAAATGCAGAAGCGTTGTGCTGCCGTTGGTTTTGACTGGGATACTTTGGGGCCTGTGTTAGACAAAGTTTATGAAGAGATCGACGAAGTGATGGATGAGGCTCATCAGGCAGTTGTTGATGAGCAGCATTTGGAAGAAGAGATTGGTGACTTGCTATTTACTGTTGTGAATTTGTCGCGCCATTTGGGGTACAAACCTGAAATGGCATTGCAAAAAGCATGTAATAAGTTTGAGCGTCGTTTTAAAGGCGTGGAAAAACTGATATTGAGTAAAGGCCAGACGTTAGAAGCGGCGACATTGGCAGAAATGGAACAAATGTGGCAACAGGTTAAGAAACAATAAATTGAAGGAATAGCCTGAAGCTGAAATTTTTAGTTTTTTGAGGGGAAAATTTATGTTGAATAAATTTTCCTTAGTTTTGTCTAAGAGGGAATTAAGTGTTTCTGGATTGGCTATCCTATTATTTCGTGATGAATGTCTTGCTCATTTTTCCAATGATAAATTTTTTTAAAAAATAATCTTCCCAAGAATAGAGAGTAATATTGGAATATCATTCTCACCATTACTTAATAATTTTAAATGCACAGAAGCGGTTTACTCAATGCTTATGGATATCAATATA
Organism: Photorhabdus viridis; assembly: GCF_040256935.1. Lineage (NCBI taxonomy): Bacteria > Pseudomonadati > Pseudomonadota > Gammaproteobacteria > Enterobacterales > Morganellaceae > Photorhabdus > Photorhabdus viridis. Next base: position 29,504 of record NZ_JBEJZY010000014.1, on the reverse strand, counting down.
TTTATACATCAAAAGGAAAATCAATGTCGATTGCATTTAAGGAAAAACCAATGTATTGTGTTTATTAACTATTTGTATTTACATTCTAGGACGAGATTTCCAAAAGATTCGCAAAGGACGTTGTTTAGATTTTGGTTTTAGAGGGGTATATGAATTTAATAATCGCTGATGCATTAGAGTATAAAGGAAGGATAAAGAAATTTGCTTCCGGGAATAAAAATGTCATTATATTTCTCTGTTTTTTATTACTCCCGGCAAAAGCCAGTGGTTTAATTGAAATCTTAATTTTTTTGTCTTCGAATATTGTTACGCCAGGGAGTTACATTAAATCATTTTATTTTTCTTCGATATCGCTAATAATTTATGTGTTATTTTATTTGATTAACATAAGGTTTTTCCCTACGGCAAGAAAAAGTTCATTTATTGTTTCTTTGGTAGATAAAAAAACATTGTTTCTTGGTAGTGTCGTTTTTTTTATTTACAGTGCTTTCCCGATGATTATTTTCTTTTCCTTAGGTTTTTTCTCTGTAAATGTTAATTATTTGTATTATTTCTCATCTATGCTGTTTTTGATTATTTCTTTTGCTGTAATTGGATTTTGCTTATCTGAGTTAAACTTCTTATGTTTTGTTTTTGTTGTTGCATTCTTTATTTTATCTTCATCATTCAGAAGTGGAATATTATATAATTTTGTTTTCACGTTAGCTATTTTATTGATGGCATTTAGATTATATTTAAACCTTCCATCAGGTTACACAATTAATCAAAACAAGAAGTTATTTTCATCAGGATTTTTTTCATTACCTTATATTATAAATCTCCGATATTATTTTCGTAAAAATAAAATATCGTCACTTATTATGTTATTATTCGTTATAATATTATATATATTATGTGAAAGTGCTTTTTCTCAAATTCCAGCCAAGGCTGATTATATATTATTAGTATACTTCAGTGTTGTCATATATATATGCATGTTATTGTTCTATGGTTTTTCATATATTGAAATGAACTATCTTTCATATTTATCTAATTTTTTGTCTATGCGGAAAATTTTGTTTTATAATTATTGTATTTCTTTGTTTTTATTTTCTTTTTTAACTTTTGCTTTTTGTTCTCTGGTTGTTAAATCATTTCCTGTTATTATGTTTATATCTTATGTTTTTCTTTCAGTTATTTTGTCATTTATTTCTCTATTAAGAACACAGTATACGAAAATTATTATTCTTTGTATTATTTTCTTTTTTACATATTTTTTCGGGGTTATTTATGCTTGAAGTTATTGAATTGGAAGTTATTATTAATGATAAGACTGTTTTTTCAGGAGTTAATTGTAATTTTTATGTCGGATTAAACCGTATAGCGGGAATTAATGGTTCAGGAAAAACGACTTTTCTTTCAAGTATTGCTGGTGTAAATAAGGTTAAAAAAGGAATGGTTAACTTTATAAAAAATGAGGAAAAATATCGATTTAGTTTACAAAGGCATGGTTTTTACATCTCGGATAATATTGATTTTTATAACTTTATTACTGGAATGGATGTGATAAAGCTAGGTAAACGTTATAGGAAAAGTAATTTAAAACACCCATTAGAATACTATTTAAATGGTTTTGGCATATCTAAATATTCTGGTATTGAATATGGAAAAATGTCACTTGGGACAAAAAAGAAATTTTTATTGACATCGGCTTTTATTACGGAAGCAGATGTTTATATTTTTGATGAACCAACAAATGGCCTTGACTCAGATTCTATAACATTTTTAATAGCATTGATGACTGCTCTCGCAGAAGAGAAAATTGTTATTTTTAGTTCACATGATGACAGCTTTTTACAGGGATTAAACTTCACTACCTATGAAATAAAGGATAATAAAATAGTGCGTCATGGGGAATAAAATAGACCGCTAGTTTTTCTCCAATATTTAATAATGGCTAGATTCACATAATAAATGCAACATCATAACGTTAAAAGTAACCCGATTCGTTTGTTGTTAAATCGTTTATTTGCGGATTTTGTTATTTAGGTTTTTCATGGTTGATGATTTAATCCGTTTATGAAAAGATCATCCTTGGTTGAAAACATGATTAAAACTGGCTTCTTTTGGAAAATAGATTATCTGATTAACCTATTTATATTTTTATTTATCCTTTTTTCTATGAGATATAAGTATTAATAAAGCCAATTTTTTCTCATTTTTCGCTGTCATGAATGGTACTAACTTTCCGTTTACTGAATTCATAAATGTGAAATTCTCAGCATTAAAGCCAATATTTGTTGTTACTTTTCCATTTTTAACTTCTGAACTGATAATCATACCGGCATCGTATTCCTTCCCATTGTATTTAATGCCCGCTTTAACGGTATAGATAGCAGAACCTTCCTCTCATGTTTCACTTATAAAAAAAGCCACACTGAAGCGCAGCCTTGAATTTAATATTTAAAACGAAATTTAATTAATACAATATTTTTTATAGAAATTTCGAATTTCTAAAGTTACATGCGGAGACGTATCAAACCCAGAAAGAATCCTATTAAAAACATAATATACATGTACAATCATACGGTATATCCGGTTTTAAAGAACTAATATTTACAGCCAGAAAACATGCCTTAGTTTTTTTAGGGTAAAAAACTGGATCACAGCAGATAATATATAGGTGATCTGTATACCCGGATGGGATAAGTAAACTTCCTTTCCTTAAAATCCCATCCGACATCACCGTAACCCTTGAAGAAAACAGTCCAATTGTTGCCTTTCTATTAACTCTCGCGCCAATTTCTCAGCAACTTCAGGTGATTTACCTACAGCAATAAAAACAGAGCTCGGTGAAATAGGATAAGAACTACCGTCCGGATCCTGCCACTCAGTACAATGTTTATGGGTATACTCCACAATATCAAAGCGGCTCATGTGGCCGAACTGTCTCCAAATGACATCCAGAACCCCTAATTCAGCCTCAGAAAGAGATTCAAAATCATCCCTTGTTACATTTTTCCGTCTGAGTGAAATTTCATAATTCTTTTCACTTTTGATCCACGCCCCCCAGCCAAATTCATCACTGGCGTAATCTCCGGTGATTAAATTCAAGGTTTGCGATAAAACCGGTCCCTTAGGCATAGATACCATTCGATCACCAGTGATAGGGTAACCATAGTTATTCATAGACACCCTGTCTGCCAGATAAAGCAACTTCATAAGTTTCAGATATGCCATGCGTTCGCCGCGCTTATGCAGCAGGTAGGCAGCCATTTGAGCTACTTTTTCTTCGCAAAACATAGAAATCTCCAAGACTTTTTCGAAATACCAAATTGGTAATTTACACATAAAGTGTACCCATAAACGCGCAACCTTGGCAAGGTTAATTCTAATAAAGTCAATGAGTTAAAGACTATATGGCTGATATGTAAAGAATTAAAGATTTAAAAATTCTTTAATCTTTAGGCAATAAAATCGTTTGACATTAAGAAGAGCCAATCACGATTGGCTTCATGAAAAATGAAGTTTGTATACGTATTCATGTCTGCATTGAAAATGCTGTGAGGGGGAAAAAATACCTTTATTGCGTGCAGATTATTTGTAGCGCATTTAAGGTTCGGGTATACTGTTTTCCCGTCCTAGTTATATCCATCATCTTTAAACCTAAACTTTCAGGTTCAGCATGAAAACTAATTATATTTTTGTGACCGGCGGGGTCGTATCCTCTCTGGGTAAAGGCATTGCCGCAGCCTCTTTGGCCGCTATACTTGAAGCCCGTGGACTCAATGTCACTATTATGAAACTGGATCCGTACATCAACGTCGATCCGGGGACGATGAGCCCAATCCAGCATGGGGAAGTTTTCGTTACTGAAGACGGCGCTGAAACTGATCTCGATTTAGGTCACTATGAGCGTTTCATCCGCACTAAAATGACGCGTCGTAATAACTTCACTACCGGTCGGGTTTATTCCGAAGTTTTGCGTAAAGAGCGTCGTGGTGATTATCTGGGAGCGACTGTTCAGGTTATTCCTCACATTACCAATGAAATCAAAGATCGCATCATCAGCGGTGGTGAAGGTCATGATGTAGTGTTGGTGGAAGTCGGTGGTACTGTCGGTGATATCGAATCATTGCCATTCCTTGAAGCGATTCGTCAAATGGCGGTAGAAGTTGGCCGTGAGCACACATTATATCTGCACCTGACTCTTGTTCCTTACTTGGCAGCAGCTGGGGAAGTAAAAACTAAGCCAACTCAGCATTCAGTAAAAGAGCTGCTTTCTATCGGTATTCAGCCGGATATTCTGATTTGTCGTTCAGATCGCGTCATTCCTGCTAATGAGCGGGCAAAAATTGCCCTTTTCTGTAATGTGCCGGAGAAAGCGGTTATCTCCCTGAAAGACGTTGATTCCATTTATAAAATTCCAGGGCTATTGAAATCTCAGGGTTTAGATGATTATATTTGTAAACGATTCAGCCTTGATTGCCCGGAAGCGAATTTATCCGAATGGGAACAGGTCATTTACGAAGAGGCGAATCCTGCCGGTGAAGTCACTATCGGCATGGTGGGTAAGTATATTGAACTGCCTGATGCATACAAATCTGTGATTGAAGCGTTGAAGCACGGTGGATTGAAAAATCGTCTGACGGTTAATATCAAGCTGATTGATTCCCAGGATATTGAAACCCGTGGTGTTGAATTATTGAAGGGATTGGATGCGATTCTGGTTCCTGGTGGTTTCGGTGGCCGTGGTGTGGAAGGAAAAATCATGACCGCCCGCTATGCCCGTGAAAATAAAATCCCTTATCTGGGGATCTGTCTCGGTATGCAGGTGGCATTGATTGAGTTCTCACGCCATGTTGCAGGCTTGGAAAAAGCCAGCTCAACAGAATTCGAACCTAATTGCCGGTTCCCGGTTGTCGGCCTGATCACTGAATGGCGTGATGAGGACGGTAATTTAGAAGTGCGTAGCGAAGAGAGTGATCTCGGTGGAACGATGCGTGTGGGTGGTCAGCCATGCCACTTGACAAAAGACAGTCTGGTACGCACCTTGTATGGGGCAGATACCATTGTTGAGCGCCATAGGCATCGTTATGAAGTTAATAATTTGCTGTTGAAACGTATTGAAGATGCTGGTCTGCGGGTAGCAGGTCGTTCAGTCGACAATAAATTAGTGGAAATTATTGAGATTCCGGACCACCCTTGGTTCGTGGCTTGTCAGTTCCACCCAGAATTTACTTCCACTCCTCGTGATGGTCATCCGCTGTTTGCCGGTTTTGTCAAAGCAGCCGGTAAATACCAGAAAGGCCAGCTCAAATAAGATGTGCAGTAAGTGGCGGGATGGGTGTTCCGTCGCTTACCTGAAATGTAACTTGTACTGAGGAAAACCTAATGTCCAAAATCGTTAAAGTGATCGGTCGTGAAATCATTGACTCCCGTGGTAACCCAACTGTAGAAGCCGAAGTGCATCTGGAAGGGGGTTTTGTTGGTTTAGCGGCTGCGCCATCTGGCGCATCTACTGGCTCCCGTGAAGCGTTGGAACTGCGTGACGGCGATAAATCCCGTTTTATGGGTAAAGGTGTATTAAAAGCTGTTGATGCAGTAAATGGACCCATTGCCCAGGCAGTTATCGGTCAGGATGCTAAAGATCAGGCTAACATCGACAGAATCATGATCACCCAGGATGGTACTGAAAACAAATCTAAATTCGGTGCTAACGCGATTCTGGCGGTTTCTTTGGCTAACGCTAAAGCAGCGGCAGCGGCGAAAGGTATGCCATTGTACGAGCACATTGCTGAACTGAATGGCACGCCAGGTAAATTCTCTATGCCGTTGCCGATGATGAACATCATCAATGGTGGTGAACACGCGGATAACAACGTTGATATCCAGGAATTTATGATTCAGCCGATTGGCGCCAAAACACTGAAAGAAGCGGTTCGTATCGGTTCTGAAGTGTTCCACAACTTGGCTAAGGTTCTGAAAGCGAAAGGGATGAGCACTGCCGTTGGTGATGAAGGTGGTTATGCGCCTAACTTAGAATCCAACGCTGCTGCGCTGGCTGCGATCAAAGAAGCGGTAGAACAGGCAGGCTATGTTCTGGGCAGAGATGTTACTTTGGCGATGGATTGTGCCGCTTCTGAGTTTTACAACTCAGAAACAGGTCACTATGAACTGAAAGGTGAAGGTAAGACTTTCACTTCTCAGGAATTTACTCATTACCTGGAAGATTTGACCAGAAAATACCCAATCGTATCTATCGAAGATGGTTTGAATGAATCTGACTGGGACGGTTTTGCTTACCAGACTAAAGTGTTGGGTGAGAAAATTCAGTTGGTTGGTGATGATCTGTTCGTTACCAATACTAAAATCCTGAAAGAAGGTATTGAAAAAGGCATCGCTAACTCCATTCTGATTAAATTCAACCAGATCGGTTCTCTAACTGAAACTCTGGCAGCGATCAAAATGGCAAAAGACGCCGGTTATACCGCGGTAATCTCTCATCGTTCCGGTGAAACTGAAGATGCGACCATTGCTGATCTGGCAGTAGGTACAGCAGCAGGTCAGATCAAAACCGGTTCTATGAGCCGTTCTGATCGCGTTGCTAAATATAACCAACTGATCCGTATTGAAGAAGCTTTAGGTAACCGTGCTCCTTTCTATGGTTTGAAAGAAGTAAAAGGCCAAGCTTAATCGGTCGTTAAGGCTAGGAATGGCTTTAAATAGGAGGGGTAAAACCCTCCTCATAGATTGTTGATAATTATTCATAAGGGTAATAACCAGATAACTTCTATAACTGTCAACTTTTGGGTTTTCCTGAGGCAGTCAGTGCGACATGTTTTCACATGTAAAGTTTTAGCCACTGGTGCAGGATGGCTTAATAGAACGGGGAACGTCGTTATCTGCTGTTTCGAGAGAAGCGGGGCCTGCATCATCTAATCCATGAGCATTCAACCGATAATTAAAGTATGTCGAAGATCGGGGTTCGGAATGAGAAAGTTTGATATATGCAGTGATGAGAGTCCAAATGCTTTACTTGTTAAGGTACAAAAATCGATTACAGAGGCGTATAGGCGCTTCTACGTGCCGGGTTCTGCTAGACAGAACCCGACGACAGAGATGCTGTGCATTGTTATGCCAGAGGTACATAGGGATTAGGGTTAAATCGGGTAGGAGCATAGTTATCATACCCCTTACCCCTACAATATTCTTTTAACTGGCTTAATGAGTTTATCCCTATTTTTTGGTAAATAAATTGTAACCTACTTTGTACTGTTCTATAGGTAATACCTAGTTTTTTAGCTATATCTTTAGCGCTTAGTGATTGCAGCGCAAAAAATACTATATCGAATTCTCTATCTGTAAAAATCTCAGTTGGGTTACCAAATGATAATGATTCAGGAGGTTTATTAATTTCCATATGATACATTGAATAAACTTCTAGCTTTCTAGCTCTGCCTACTACGCCAATCGACTCTCCATCTTTTATCAAAGGCGTGACATTCGCCATAAATGGTTGAATAATTTTATCCCTACCACCATACATAAATGTAATCAAAGTAGGAATGACTTTTTTTTCCTCCATTACCCTGCGGTCATTAGATTGAATGATATCAGCAACCTCAGACCAATAAACCGGACATTCACTATCCAGTTTACCTTCAACATTAAACCCTTTGGGTAGTCCGCTATGATGAAGCCCATAATCATTCATATAGATAAATCTCGACTCTTTATCTTTTATATACCAAAATTCATTACAGTTCTCCATGTACGATATGAAGGCATCAAAGCTTTTTGATCGAACATTCAAATCTGTGTTTACAGAGAAACTCATAGTTTTATCTTTCATAATTTCACCTATCATGATTAAACAGTAAAACTATAAAAATTCGATGTAAGATTATCATTTTTACGACGCAATAAGTAATTTATCGTTTTTCATGCCATTTGAAAGCGAAGGATTATAGAAATTTTTACTTATTCAAGTAAGATCACCTATGCTTTATCTGAAAGTGATTAAAGGTTTTTAAAAGTGGACAAAAGATCCGATGTTATACTGACATTAGAATAGAAAACAGGTTTTACTTTGATTAATAAAGTGACCAAATAGACAGCATTAATTCAATAACAGGAATGTGAGGTTATATCAAAATATTTAACAGGATTAACCCGATTAAGAAAATTTTTTCAAATAAAAGATTTTGCATGGTTGCAAAAAGTTTACTGGAAATCAGGGAAAATCATTAAAGAAAGCGGATAAGTCTTTAGGCTAACCTGATTAGTTGTGACAAATGAAAAAAATGGTCTTATTGATGTTTAAATACCCGTTTAACCTATAACCTTTCTGATAAATTAATTCGCCAGATCTTTAACCATCATTGATGCGAAAACACCCCCTAGTTTTTAAAATGGGTTTGTCAATAGCTTGGGAAAGGGCAAGTTCTCCTGTTTTTTATGCCTGAAAACGTACATAAAATGTAGCGATTTCCTATACCTATAAAGATGTAATAATGTGATGTAACAACAAAAAAATTGTATAAAATACCATCTATTATGATTTAATTGGTCAATTCCAACGTCTTAGATCCCAAAATTCAAAGAACTGCGTTTTCTTCTCTGGAAAGACTCCTTATATTCACATGTTTTGTATTTTCTTAATATTATAGCAATGGTGGATAAGATATCACCGGCGCTAATGGAGTCACCATGGATGCTTCTGAATCTTTAACCCCAGCCATTAAGTCAAATTTTTCAAATAAAAAAGGCTTAATCATTCTGGCTGCTGATATTGTATTGCTGTTTATTCTGCTCAATGTCCTACCGTTTGGTGAAAAAGCTAATGCGGGTTTGGCACTGCTGGTATTTGTTGGCGTGCTGTGGCTTACCGAAGCTATCCACGTCACTGTTACTGCGTTATGTATTCCGCTTCTGGCGGTTGGCATGGGATTGATGAATACGGGAGACGCATTGAAATCTTTTGCTAATCCTATCATCTTCCTGTTTTTTGGCGGTTTTGCACTGGCAACGGCACTGCACATACAAGGATTGGATCGACTGATTGCTAACCGTCTGCTGTTGGTTGCCCGTGGACGTTTTTCTGTCGCTGTGATGTTGCTGTTTGGTGTTACTGCCGGCCTTTCTATGTGGATTAGCAATACGGCGACCGCCGCGATGATGCTGCCATTGGTATTGGGTATTTTGTCTAATCTGGATGTACGCACTGAGCGTCATACTTTTGTATTTGTATTGCTGGGTGTTGCTTACAGTGCAAGTATTGGTGGTTTAGGCACGTTGGTTGGTAGCCCGCCGAATGCGATTGCCGCCGCTCAACTGGGTATCGATTTTTTCAGTTGGATGAAATTTGGTATCCCACTGGTTGTTATTCTGATGCCAATGATGATCGGCTTAATGTATCTGATGCTGCGTCCGAATTTGAATCATAAATTCGACATGCAGCTGGAAGAACTGGATTGGACGGGTAAGCGATTGATTACCATGCTTATTTTTCTGTCAGCTGTGTTCTGCTGGATCTTTAGCTCTGTGATTAGTTCTGCTTTGGGTGGCGTGAAAGATCTGGATACCATTATTGCAATTGGTGCTGCTATTTTGATTAGTATAACCGGTGTAGCGAGTTGGTCCCAGATTCAGAATAACACCGAATGGGGTGTGTTGATGTTGTTCGGTGGTGGTTTGACGTTAAGCGCCATTCTGAAAAATTCAGGCGCCAGTGAGATCATGGCAAACGGCATGGCTGCTACTTTCGGCGCAAGCCACTGGTTTGTGATTATTGTTGCGGTGGCGGCGTTTATCATTTTCTTGACTGAATTCACCAGCAATACAGCAAGTTCAGCTCTGCTGGTACCGGTATTTGCAACAGTTGCGGAAGCATTGGGTATGCCGGTGATGACTCTGACACTGATTATCGGTTTCGGTGCATCTTGTGCCTTCATGTTGCCGGTGGCAACACCGCCTAACGCCATTGTTTTCGGCTCCGGTTATATCAAACAGGTTGAAATGGTGAGAGTCGGTATAGTTCTGAATATTGCCTGTATCGCTATCATTTCGTTGTTTGCTTGGTTCTTCTGGCTGTAACTGAAAATTTACTCATATCCCTCTGGATACAATAACTATTCAATATCCCCATCAAATGTACGGTGGGGAAATAAAACCAGAGGGCGAAGATTCATCGAGAAAGATTTGTCGAACGCATTAGCCAGAAATCTAATATTGTCAATGTAAGGCCAATGACCAACCCGACGGATAGCACGGCCATTGCTGTGCTTGAACCTCCTGCGACTAACCCAATAGTGGCTAATGGCACTAAGCACAAGATCCCCAGATTATTAAATGTTTCTGCAAAGGCCAGAACCATACCTTTGCTAGGGCCTGCTCGTGTTGCCAAAACGACGGTACTTGCAGGCGCTCCAACGCCCAGTGCGATACCCCAGAATATTAAACATCCTAGAGAACTTGAGAGCGTAAGCGGAACAAGCATAAAAACTGAGATCACACCAGTCAGTAGCAAACTGACCAAAACCAAAGTTACTTCTTCTCGACCGCAAAGCTTACGAAGCCAACCAGCGGATAGATTACCTAACCCTAAGCCAACACCAAAGGTTGCAACAGTCAAACCGATTTCAGTGGGGCCAAATTCATACCGTTGACGTAAGACTTCTCCAGACAAAAGAAAAGCAGAGACACCGGCGCCATTCCATGCCCCTTTTGCAATGAGCGGCCTGACAACCGACCATTGCCGAAACCAGACTAAGCGCTGGTTTGTTGGCTTTAGAGGCACATTTTTTGATGGAAGGCAGTAGATCCCGATGATGAATGTAACGACACAGCCGATTGAGCTAACTAAAAATGGCGCTTGCCAATTTATTAAATCTGTCAATATCCCAGCTAAAGCTGGACCGAATGCAATGCCAAAAGTCATACCAATCATAACGATACCCATCGCACCGGCTTGGCGATTATAGGGAACGATATCGGCGATCAAGGCAAATACTGTCGGTATGATCACCGCAGATGCTATACCGCCAAAAATCCGCAGTACGATTGCGATTTCAAGAGTGGGGGCAAGAATGATAGCGAGGCCATCTGCGGCAAAAAACAGCAGAGAACCTAGAAGTAATCTGCTTCTGTTAATACGATCTGAAAAATATCCAAATATAGGTGCTGCCAGAGCGTAGGAAAATGCATAGCTGGATACCAGCCAGGATGCTCCGACCACAGTTGTCCCGAAGGCGACTGCAAGAGGAGTAAGCATGGACGACAGCATAAATTCGGTCGCGCCGACGAAGAATACGATGACTGAAAGGATAAATAAAAACGTATAGCTTGTATTCTGCCTTAAAGTTGATGGATATTGAGTTTTGCTGTTCATAAAGTCAATGTGGCTCCGTATTTCTATGGGTTTGTTTCGTATATTTCTTGCGATTAACATGCTATGAGTCTGGTGGGCGCAGAAAAATTGCTTTAAAAATAATATTAAGGGAATTAGATTTTCTACTCTAAATGCTATATGCTAATATTTGGAGTGCCAGTCTGGAGATATACTGGAATTTAATTTTAGTATTAACCAGTATCGTTAGTTGTTATATCAATTCAGTGAATAAGGAAAAGAGATGAAATTTTTATCATGTATTTTGCTATTGGGTTTAGCTTATATTCCCATTTCTTTTGCAGAAACGCCAGTAAAGGATATTGATCAAAAAACTCATGTAAATAAAAAGGGTGCTTTGAGCAAATGTACGGATTTACTGCCTAAAGGGCATTCATACACAATTAGTATTGTTGGGAAATCAGATAGAACAACAGAACATGCAAATGGTCAGTTTAAAGGGAAATTTGACGTATCTGATGAAACAAAAAAACCTTTAAATGAAAAAAGAAGTGAAGAGGTAAAACCTTTTATTCAATGCGTAATAGATACTGCACTGTAATCTGAAGTTTGTTTAAAATTAAAATACCTGAGACACAATCAGCTTTTTTGCAAATATTTAGTTTGTGGAAATCCTCAGGTATAATTAATTTAAAAGAGTTTTATTGTAAAATTGATGCAAAAGATGAGTAATGAAATTATTTCTATGATTCGATATTGGGAGTGTTAGAAATTCTGTGATGAGACACGAGGCTGTTCCTGTGATTATTTCACCCAATAAGTTGAAATTATAGTGTGATGAAACCTACTGCCTCACCAGCAGGAGATCATAAAAATTTGTGGAGCATTTATGTGACAGCAGCTAAAGAAGCCACTTTAACGTATAAGTATTCATGGGCCGATAATGGGTAATAGTCCGGTTGAGTTGTCTATTTTACCGCTAAATAACTCAAGTGCCCCACAAATTTTTATGCTCTCTATGTGTTTCCAGTGATCAGATTTGAGTGATTTCTTATGTTTCTTGTCCCAGTAAAAGACTCATGTCAAAGCCTGTAATCCGAAAGCCTAATTCTCTGTAAAGGCTTATAGCTCGATGATTATCAGGTGATACTCTTAGTTCTAACTCTTGAGCCTTTTCAGTGAGTAGCTCATCTATGAATGCGCGGATAAAATGCTTCCCTATTCCCTTACCCTGAAACTCCGAGAGCAGTATGATGTCTGACAAAAATGCTGAGTTATCTTCAAGGCTAAACCAAATGTAGCCCACCGCTTGGCTCTCTAGTTCGTAAATTCGGAAATATTGATTTGGTGTGTTGATTCCTTCTGACAGAGTAGTTCTAAATGAATGTAATGCTTCTGTAACCGCTTTTTTTCGGCTGTAGAGGTGGTTTTCCATTAGATCTTCAGCATAATCCTCTAAGGACTTCTCCGCCCAAAAATCAAACTCATCGTTTCGCATAGGCCGGTAAGCTACTTGCCTGATTATTTCTCTGTGTTTTGTTACCAAATCGAATCTCTCACTTTCTGTCTGAAGCGTAATTCATGGTTAAGTGCCGTTTTATCGGGGTTGCACGTGGGTATTGTGATTAATAACTTCAGAGGAATTTTACCCCTAAGCAGCGGAACTATGGAACTGTTTTTTTTGCTTTTGCGAGTCAGCGGCTTAGTAGGAGAGCATAAAAAACCGTGGGACATTTATGCAGCAATCTTTTCTGTCCAGGAATGCTCCGTTTCGTCACCTAATTTTATGCCCGGGTACCAATGCTCAAATTGGGTTTTCAAATCATCATTCAGTACGGCTGTACGGGGCTGGATTAAATAATGCGCACCTTGCTGATTCCATTGCATCTGCTGCTTTTTCACCATCCGTTTAGCAATCACTTCATTATTTATTAAAAAATCCGGCTCAAATGTCGAAGCAAGTATAAAAGGCAGGGTTGCAGAAAATTGCAGTTGATATGATAAGTTGCAGCTTATATAATAGCAATATAAGTTATAGATTATGGGGGAAAGGCTGATTTTGTGGACTGTCATTTTAAGCCAGCGTTTTGATACTTGGCTGCATGAGCAGGAAGATGGCTTACAGGAAAAAGTGCTGGCCGATCTGATGAATCTTGAGACTTACGGGCCAAAACTTTCCCGGCCTTATGCTGATACGGTAAAAGGTTCCAGGCACAAGAATATGAAGGAATTGCGCATACAGTATGCTGGCCGTCCAATTCGTGCGTTTTTCGCGTTCGATCCGAAAAGACAGGCTATCGTGTTGTGTGCAGGTGACAAAAGTAACGACAAGCGGTTTTATGAAACTATGATACGTGTGGCTGATGATGAGTTCTCAGCACACCTGGAGGGCAAAAAATGAGAACGTTACGTGAAACCATTGCCGCTCGCTCTGCGGAAAGTCAAGCTCGTATCAGAGAGATGGCGGATGAAATGATCCTTGAAACTGGCTTACAGATGATGCGGGAGGAACTTAAGTTGTCGCAGAAGTCTCTGGCCGAAGCTATGGGAATCAGTCAGCCTGCGGTGACTCAGATAGAGCAGCGTGGCAATGAAGTGAAGCTGGCTACCCTTAAACGTTATGTCGAAGCTATGGGAGGAAAACTTAGCCTGACTATTGAGCTTCCTGATGGTGGCGGGCGGGTATTTCATATCTGATTCGGAATACAAATAAGCCAACAAGGAGTTGTAAGCCGGAAACCGCCAATATGTAGAGCACATATGAGCTTTTTGTATGAAAATTTTTTGTTGGCTTATAATTTCAACTAAATGTAACGGCTCGCATTTAAAAATGCTCGGACTCGCAATCAGCGCAGATTTTGGCTTGAATTAACTGCAAATGAAAAATACCTCCGGCTTAAACCCTTATGAGGCGGCGTTAGTGTCTCATCGATGTATGTTTTAGGTGTAGACCCAAAAAAGATAACCAGCCTGTGCGGAGAAGATAATTTCATTTTCAGTTAATGTGAGCCGAATGAAATGAAATGCGAGTAGCTACAGTTAAGTGTATAGCTGTTAGTTATACATTTGCTATAATGACTGTCTACCCATTTGCTATACAGGTGATTTATGAGAACACAACCTAAAGAAACTCCAATTAACATCCGGGCGAAAGCCTTTCAGCGGGAGCTTATTGACCATGCGGCAAACCTGCATTCAAAGACCCGCACTGATTTCATTTTGGACGCTGCCTGCCGTGCAGCTGAAGAGGCCATACTCGATCAGCGTCACTTTTTCGTTAATGAGGAAAAATATCATGCGTTCATGCAGATGCTGGAGCAACCGCTTTCTGATAATGCAGGTTTTAAAAAACTCATGGGATATAAAGCACCGTGGGAATAAGCGCACCTGAAATATTAACGGCTGAACATAATATCAATAATTTTTATTGCCAGCGTGAAACATTAAACGAATGGCTTTTGCGCTGGGCTTTAAAAAATAATAAGCTTGGCGCGAGCCGCACATTTGTTATTTGCAAAAAAGGCACAAAAGACGTTATTGGTTATTATTGTCTAAGCGCTGGCTCAATTAATCATATTGAATCTACACCATCACTTAAACGCAATATGCCAGATCCTATCCCTGTGGTGCTTCTCGGTCGTCTGGCTGTCGATGTGAAGTATCAGGGGAAGAAACTAGGCGCACTGCTTCTCCAGGATGCCTGGAAGCGTGTCGCCAGCACGGCGGAACAAGTGGGCATTTCAGCTATAATCGTCCACGCAATTGATGAAAGCGCCCGATCGTTTTATACGCGTCTTGGCTTCACCCAGTCACCGTTAGAGCCATATACACTGATGCTTCCATTAGGCCCAGTGAAAGCGAAGCTATAAAATACGCCATTTTTCATTTGCAGTTAGCGTGAGTCCGTAACGATTTTCATTTGCAATTAATTTGAGCCGAAAAACCGGATAAATGCGAGTCCGGTCATTTTCGATTGCGAGCCGTTACAGCTAATAGCGGGCATTGAAATTACGTAAAGGTCAATATGTTCAACCGCAAGAAAAAGTCATATCACCTGCGGCGATGTTTTATCATTTACTCAAACGTTCATCGCTAACGCGACAGAACCACTTTTGCACGAACTGTTGCCAATTACCCTGCCGAAATTAGATCGAACCTATAATTTGGATCGATACACAGGCTGGCCTTATCATTGTTGATGCCAGTAGTGCCCGTAGAGCTGAAGATGTTACTGCATTATTGCGTAAAACCATTGGTTCTTTACCTGTTGTCCCACTAACAATGAAAAAACCAGTTGAGTTGACACTCACTGAATGGGTTCGCTCCGGGGAACCACCTACCAGTCTTATGTTCGGTAATGATGTCACTCTGAAAGAGCAGAATGACGATATTAATCGCGAAGATTTTGCACAGCGTTTTGATGCCGATTTTGTCCTTTATACCGGCGAATTAATGACTCTTATGAATACGATGATCACAGACCTTGGTGGTGAGGCTGAATGCGAGTCAAACGGTGGCGAGGATAACGAAGAGGCAGGCGACACATCCTTTGATGATGCGGCGCTTCAACACTGGCTCTCTGGTGAGGAAATCATAGAAAGCAGGGCGAGGGGGGCTCGCAGATCAATACCGCCGTGAAACAGATGTTTCAGATGATGCAGCAGAACATCGCGTTGGTAGAGCAATCCATTGCCAATACGACCGTTCGGCTGAAATTCAGCTCACGCAATTGCATCTGCTGTGCGCTGAGAATTGCCGCTATTTTTCATTCGGCCAGTGCCATGAAGGGGCATCCAGTATCCCCTGCCCCTTGATCCGGGTTTGCCCCAACTCTTTTTCTAGCTCAATCGTCTGGCATTCGGGGTCGCGTGTGAGCGAATGAATCAAGCGGTTGGCATGCGAAATTACCCAAATTTGCGTATGCTGTGATGCCTGTATGATTAGCCTCGCAAGCGCCGGCAGTAGATCGGGATGCAGACTGGTTTCCGGCTCGTTTAGCACCATAAGCTCAGGAGGGCGGGGCGTTAGCAGCGCCGCAATCCAGAGAACAAATCGCAATGTGCCGTCAGATAACTCAGCCGCTGAAAGGGGGCGGAGCAGTCCCTTCTGGTGAAAAGCCAGCGAAAAGTGCCCGTCATTGTGTGTCAGCACTTCCAGCCGAGAGCCTGGAAATGCATCATCAATGGCTACGGCAAGCGCCTCTCGGTCACCAATTTCCAGAATCGTCTGGAGCGCCGCTGCCAGATCGCGTCCATCTTGATGCAGCACGGGGGTGCGGGTGCCTAGCTGTTCCTGGCGAGCTGGAGCATCTTTATCGGTGCGGAAGTGGTCGTAGAAGCGCCAGTTACGGATCATTTCGCGCACATGGAAAACCTCAGGGGCAGCGGCAGGATCGGCCAATTGATCGAACATGCTGTCATAGACAGGAATATGTTGCGTCGCCACTCCCGTCCCGCACGAATTTTGATTAGGTTGCCTTTGCGCTCAACCAGCGATGAGGCAGGACGATAACAGGGCCCGTTAAAAATGGACTCAATCTTAATTTCAGGATCGCGTGAAAAAGCGGAACTACTGGGCGTAGGCAGCCCTAGCGTAATCGCATAGCCAAAACTTTCGCTGGCAAACCCCAGTTTGAGGCGCAGTGTATGGTTACGACGGACTCCTTCGATAGGTGTATCACCGCGGTGCATACCAGAAGAAAGCATTTCCGGACCAGCCCAGTAGGTAGATGCCAAGCCACCTTCTTCCGCCAGGGAGTTAATCACGCCACCTTTTGCCGTTTCAGCTAATAGGCGCAGCGCTTTATACAGATTGGATTTCCCGCTGCCGTTTTCACCTGTAATAACGTTCAAGCGACCCAGTGGCATAGTAAGATCGCAAATAGAGCGGTAGTTGGCGATGGAAAGGGAAATCAACATGTTCATACTCTCACTGAGGTGATGTGATTAAACGCGCCGTTCGCTGACGCTATACCTGTTTTATGGCCTGATTTTTTCCTGCCTCTGACGTTTGGTAAACCCTTGTCCACTGGTTTTTTCCTCTCTTTCTTTCGCTGGAGACCATAAAAAATTCTGGGGCACTTATGCCGCAGCCGCTTCTGCCCAGTAATGTTCCATTTCGTCGCCTAATTTTATGCCCCGATACCAATGCTCAAATTGGGTTTTCAAATCATCATTCAGTACGGCTGTACGTGTCTGAAGTAAGTAATGCGCACCTTGTTGGCTCCACTGCATTTGCTGCTTTTTCACCATCCGTTTGGCAATCACCTCATTGATCGTCGATTCAACAAATGAAGAAGAAATGGGTTCACCATAGCGGTACATTTCACCGTAATTCGGGATCATCATGCGGTTATTTTCAATATAGGTAGACATTTCATCGAGATGTTTTGCCAAGGATTTTTTATTTTCATAGTGCAATATGTTCTCATCACACATCGCTGCACAATCATCCAAGTGTTCTAATGCCTTCATCACATTGCCATGCATTTTGTACGAGTTAAAGCCTCCAGTAATTCTGCACCAAGTTCCGGGGCGTTTTTTGATACTCCTTTGGCATATTGTTTGAGTACTGTCAGACGCATCGTGATATGAAACCAATCCAATATGTGCTGCGATTCGGGGTACAGGTTAAATTGCAGATCCCTGAGAGATCTGAATAATATAGTGAAAAGCCGCTAAAGAGGTCCCACCTGATAATCTGAATCGGCGCCAGACCATAGGACTGATACCCCGAAGAGCGACTTTCACGATATAAATTTTCATGGTGAAATATCGGACTTAATAAGTGCACTTAGTTGTTCATTCTATCGCCGATTTAACACTGTGCCCCACGGTTTTTTATGCTCTCTAGAAGAAAAAATGGCAGCGAGCAGTCAAGCGTTACACAAGTGCAATATCCTATACATTATAACAATATATAGATATAACGAAGAAAAGATAAATAGAACCCTTTACTGAAGGTTCATACACTTCCATAAAAATATTATCTAATGATCACATAAATCATTAGATAATGAATCACTACTATAAAAAAACAAAAACTTGGCAGACCATAATATTAATTTAATAAAAAATAGCCCATAGGTTTATAATATCTTGGTGGAATATAAAGATCGTAGCCATTTTCTTTACAAAGTAATCTTAATTCCACAACTGATCCAACAGAAAATTTCTCATAGATAAATTCAAAGTATTTCTCCACAGTACGGCATGAAATATCCATTTCGACTGCTATATCTTTATTACTGAGGCCGCAGCAAAACAGAAAAATAATCACCCACTCTTTCGCACTTAATATATTATTTGGTGGCTTAAACTTAACAGGGGTAAACATATGGTATTTAATATAATGAGCCATTGCAAAATATTCTATTTCTCTTGCATGGGAAGCGACACCAATACATTGATTATTTTCATCCATTAATGGGAATTTATTATAAAAATAAGCTCTAAATCGTTCACCTTTTCCAAAAGGGTAAATCCCTATAGATGAGATTCGCTTCATCTGTGTTAAAACCTTACGGTCGTGCTCTTCAAACAAATTGGCAAAATGATGAAATGGCGTCAATAATTCTTTTTCAGAATACCCAATAACATCAAAATCTTTAGGGAGTTTGTTAACTTTAATAAATGCCCTGTTCGCATAAATTAAACGAAATTCTCTATCTTTTACAAACCACAGTTCAGAGCTTCTATCCCACATATTTGTTAGCTGATGCGTAATTAAAGGAAAATTTTTGCATCTCGATTGATTCATATAAAGCAGTCCTTAAAGCATTATGTTTCATTAAATTATTTAATATATAAATGCATGCCCTTGCTGGTAATAATGATCCCAATTTATCATAAATAAAAAATAATTGAAAATACGGTATAATAGCAGGTAAAAATAAACATAATCGATAAGGATTACGCGTTATATTCCTTCTGCATCGGTTAATTAGGTATTCAAGATAAGGTTACTTCATGTTAATACGATAGACAGAGTAACCAAAGAATACAGGGCGCTAATATAATAAGAATTTTTCGGGCACATAGCGATCAAAATTATTGATTCGACAGTACTCTTCTAATTGAAGATGGGAGTTAATGTTTATTTTATGATATATCCTGATCATATGGTTTTCAATTGCACTAGAGTTAAGATTCAATATTGTTCCAATTTGCTTTTTTGTGTATTTCTGTAAAAAAAAGAAAATAATATCCCACTCACGTTCAGTAAAAAAATCTGTCGGCGGTTGGAACAGAATGGATGGGGGGAGTTTATCATAATATTGATACAGATAGGATAATGAATAGTCTTTGGCTTTCCATACATGAATAAGGATCCCAATGCATTTATTTTTATCATCATAAATTGGAAATTTTTCCTGGAAATAAGATGACATAATTTTCTCTTTCCCAAAAACATGAGTTTCAAGTGAACATATTCTTTTATTTTTTTCCATCACTTTTCTATCATGTTCAATAAATTCTTTTGCAAACCCAGCGCCATCCCAGGGGAGTTCATCATCATAAAGCCCCTCAAAATCAAATGAGTCTGAAAAATTCTTGAGAGACTTTAATGCTAAGTTACCGTAAATAAAACATGAAGAACTATCTTTTATTCCCCACGGTTCATTGCTTAATTCCATTGTGTTGATAATCTGAGGCGATATCATATAGTTCTTCTTCATAAAAAGCCCGTTATAAAGGGTTAAATAAACATTTTGCTTTCTGGATGCACAAATCTTTCTGGTACATAGAGATCAAAATCATTAAGGCGACAATATTCCTCCAATTGATAACAGGAGTTAACGCCGATCTTTTTATATATCCGGAATACATGGGTTTCAACAGTGCGATAGGAAATATTCAATATCTTCCCGATTTGTTTACTGGTGTATTTATGCAAAGAGAGAAAAATAACATCCCACTCCCGTTGTGTGAATAAATCAGTTGGCGGCTGAAACATAATGGATGCAGGAAGTTTTCCATGATACAGACGAGTCAATGAGAAATCCTGGGCTTCCCATGCATGAAAAAGGAGCCCAATGCATTCATTTTTATCATCATAAATTGGAAATTTTTCCAAAAAGTAAGATGACAGAATTTTCTCTTTCCCAAAAACATGAGTTTCAAGTGAACATATTCTTTTATTTTTTTCCATCACTTTTTTATCATGTGCAACAAATTCTTTTGCAAACTCAGCGCCATCCCAGGGGAGTTCATCATCATAAAGCCCCTCAAAATCAAATGAGTCTGAGAAATTCTTGAGAGACTTTAAGGCCAGATTACCATAAATGAAGCATGAATTTTTGTCTTTGACTCCCCAAGGGTCATTATTTATACCCATAGTATTGACTATTTGCGATGAAATAGTTATCTGATTAGTGTCTTTCATAGTAAAATCCTATTGTACAGTTATGTTAGTGATAAATTTATAATCTGCTACTACCGATAGTAACAAATTTTTCAGGAACATAACGATCTAAGTTATTTTCTTTGCAGAAATCTTCCGGCAGGTTGAGCAGTTGATAAAAAGCCGGATTAGCATAGATAAACTTTGATTGCAGAGCCTTAACCCCCCAAGGTTCATGACTGCTTTCCCACAGATGAATTAATTGCGGATCGATATTATTCGGCTGATTGGTTTTCTTATTTGACATAGAAACCCCTTACTTAGTAAATAATATATTCTTTGAAGGAAAGATTAGGCCACAATAATTTACTCGTCAAAAAACACAATGATTTTATTCTATTTATAAAATAAAAGATGATATTATTTCATAATGAAACTTCTTATTATGGTAACATATAGTTATATTTTTACATGTAAACTAATTTCACTGTCTATCCTATTGTTCATAAATAATACTTTTGAGCAAAATTTCACCGGGTTTTTTAATTATGCAATACCAATCCTACCTGCTCGCATATATTATATGGGCATGATACGCTTACGTGTTCCAATAAGGACCATCAATGACTATTTATGGGTAGACAATATTGAATAAAAAAGAAGATGTAAAGCCAAAAATATTTTTTTTCTCAAATTTGCGAGAAACTACTCAATGACAGATTCATACGAAGAAAAAACCACACAAAAAGGTAAAAAAAATAATAAGCCAGATCGCATGATCATTGACGATAGGGTCACCCATTTTGGTCAGCGTTTACGTGAAGCCATGCAAGATGAACCCACCGCCAAATTTGCCCGGCGTTGTGGTCTGTCCGATAAAGCGATATGGAACTATTTGGACGGCTTAACTTACCCATCGATTGATAAAGTCGCTGCGCTTGCACACGCCAGTAATACGTCAATAGAATGGTTAATTCTAGGGATCCACGATGATAGAATCACTCATTTCGGTCAGCGTTTACGTGAAGCCATGCAAGATGAACCCATCGCCACATTTGCCCGGCGTTGTGGTCTGTCAGAAACAGCAATTTGGAACTACTTAAACGGTTTAACTTATCCATCAATTGATAAATTGGCTGCACTTGCACACGCCAGCAATACGTCAATTGAGTGGTTAATTCTAGGCTTAGACCGGTCGAATTCAGCTTCATGCTCCGATGCGGATAAACGCAAACAAAAATTAGACGCGATGACGCCGGAAGATGCAAAGTTGTTATTGAGCAAAATTTTCGACGTGATATCAATATATAAATAACATTGCGCCAGATATAAACGCTCTCTGTACTCAATCTCTTTTTAGGGGATTTTTAGGCGCTGAATAAAGTAAGCGTACTATTCTACCCATTACCTTAAATAAATTTTTTTATTTTAGCAGTGCATAACGATTGAGTAATTGATTGAACCGGGTATCAATTTGCTGGCGCAATGCCGGGGAGGTCGTGCCGCTTTTTTGTTGTTCGGCCAATTGGCGCAGCAATTCTTCCAATGGCGGTGTCCTCATCAACGGTTGCTGAATGCCAAATACCATCGATTTCAATTCAGAGCCGGTGAGATAATGACCGCGTTTTTTGTCCAGCGCATCAAGCTGGGCAGCCAATTGTTGCAGCCTTAATTGGGCCAGATGATAATTTTCCAATTCAGGGACAGGCAACGCCGTGGCTTCACGTTGCTGTTGCCACTGTTTCGCCATCTCCTGCACCGTTTGGCTGGCCGGCCACAATGTTTGCAGTTGGTGTAATAACCGCGCCCCGTATTCCCATCGCCACAACGCAGGCAGCGCATCTAAACTGGCCAGCCTCTCCCGACTGGCTGCCAGCGTTTCATCCTGCAACCGGCTCAACAGTACCGCGTTGTCCGGGTGGCGTAACTCCGCAAGCTGCGTTGCGGGCAACGTCCCAGGCAAAGGTTGCGTGGTCGCCCGCAGGGCCTGCGCCAACGACGGAGCTTGCCGCATTTCATTCACTCCCCAGACGCCGGTCACTGCCAACACGCACAATACAACACCCGCGACAAAACCGTGCCAGGCTTTCCAACGGGGTACAGCCCGAACCACATTGCTCTGGGGGGAGACGCCAGAGACAGTTTCACGCACGACATATATCAGTTGTGGCTGAAGGTGTTCTGTGGGCGTCAAAATAGCATGATCCCCAGGTTGTACGGAGGAGACCGAGACAACAGGCATCATCCCCGTTTCCGGCTTCAGACGCGCTAAGCGTTGAGCGTTGTTGTGAAGCCACAGGCGGAGGCTATCGAGTTGACTCACATGTTTCAGTTCCAGATGTTGCAACCCTTCGCACAACTGCTCAAGGGTCTTTTCTGCACGATAAATCAGCGGCAGATCGATATAAGAGAAAACGCAGGTTCGTAATATTTGCCGTAGCCGTGCGGCCAGCCCGGCAAATATCTCAACCCTGATAGGGGTAGATTGAGGCCAGAATTGCAACCATTGATGGGTCACTAGCCCCTCAATCAGGGTCAATCCTTCATGAATACCCGCTAATCCGGCACGATGTGCCCGGGCCAATGTGTACCAGGCGGCACTTTGCAGTTCTACACCGTTGACCTGAAATAACGTCAAACAAAGCTGTTCAACTCTGGCCCAATCAACGTCAGGTCGTGCCGGATGACTCAGTTTGCTCATTTCGTCTTTTAGCGCATTGAATTCAGGTTGTGTCCGGGGATCATCCCCGGTATAGACAATATTTTCAGTCATCACTTTATTTTCATCTAAGTTTGTTGCTGAAATCAGCGTAATAGGCAGTCTACCGCAGATTAATCTATCCGCCCTTGCTGGCGCAGATGGCGGATCAAGACTTTCCTTTCCGGGACAAATTCGGTGTTAAAATGCACCCGCCCCACCCCTTTTAATTCGGCGTGGATGTCATAACGCAAACGCGCCGGTTCGATCTCCGGCAATAACGTGACACTGACCTGCTTCAGGCGGGGTTCATAGGTCAACAGCGTGTGTTCAATCGTCGAGATCAAGCGCTGTGACGACGCGGGTAACCCTTGCAGGATAGTGCTGAGATCAGGCAGGCCATAATCCGGCAGATGGGTCAGCGAACCTGCCCGGCAATTGAGGATACACTGCATATTGTCCAGTACCGACAAAATCACCTGGTTTTCTTCGCTGACCTGATGCAAATCCAAACCGCCGCTAAAATTGCCGAAAAGGCATTCATGCAGGGAAGGCTTGTTAATTTTCTTTTTCATTCAACTTACTCCTTTTCAGGCAACAGCGTCAGGCCGCCGGCATTCAACTCAATCGTGCGGGGCTTATCCGGTAACAGCGCATTGCGCCTGATGATGGCGCGCCAGGTCGCCCCAGCTAAATCGGGGCGTCTGAACAGGCCCACCACGGCGACATATTTCGTTTGCGCCGCCATCGGCATATTGAACGAGGCATGTCCCCCGGGTTTGACTACCACCTCGCTGCTCGCCAGACAATCGGCGCCGAATACACGGTCCCCGTTCGCCAGTACATCCGCATAATCCGCCTTTTCCAACGTTTTGTTATCCCGCAGTTGATAAACCCGGACCAGCGCAGGGACGGACAGGGCAACATGTTCACCACCATCCGTGTTGACCGCTGCCCGGGGCGTAAAATCCAGCCGTAATGTTTTCACCTGCCGATGAAAAAGGGCTTGCGTTACAGATACCGTGCCATCCGTTACGGTCTGAGTCAGACCGCAACCGGTCAGCAATAAGGTTATTGCCGCTATCATCGGCACGGCTTTATATAAAGGCATAGTTAACATCGTGTCCTCCTGTGTTTTGATGATTATTCGGCGGTAGCCCCTGATAATCCCCCAGATCCACCGTTATTTTGTCAGGGACCGCTCCCCGATTATCTTCAGCTTTCAGCCCTAACACCCCGGTCAACCCCAGCTGAACCGGCTTATTGCTGCCCAACACCGGTACCGGTAATATTCGGGTCTGAAGGGTCAATTGCAGCCGGGCGCGGTACCGCCAGCCCAGATAAACGCGCAGCAACACCCATAAATCCGTCTGCAATTGCCCGCCCGGCAGCCAGTCCCGCGCTTCCGCCGGGCAGTCCGTATGCAGCGCCAGCAATAACTGGCTGTTGATATCCGTGCCGATCCTGCCCAGCACAGTACGTTGCGACAGGGAAATCGGCTGCGAGTCTGAAAAACCGGCCGGTTGCATCAGAGGGATCTGCCGCGGGCAGGAGGGCGTCACCACGACACGGGTCTGCGGCGCCAGCAACGTCACCAGCGCCGATACCCCTTCCGCCGTCCGGGTCGGCAGACGCATCACACTGAGCAACGCCAGAAAACGGGAGGCCGGCGTGGTAATCTGCTGCTGACTGCCCGGGATGCCCAAGCCAATCAGCCCCAGTAAACACTGCGATGTCTGGTCGCTGCCCCCGGCGGCAAATGTCGCCGGGTAGGAGTATTTACGCCAGATACGGTAAAACTGGGTGAATATCCGGTGATTAAACATATCCAGAAAGGCTTCAACCGCGTCATGCCCTTCCCGGTGTTGAGCGATATCGTTCAGGTAAGCGGTCGGCAACGGGGAATCCACGCCGTACAGCCCCAGAAAGGTGGTTCTGGCCGTCGGTGGACGATCCGGATGGCGACTGTCCGTTTCCATCGCTTTCAGTTCACCAACAGGGAACCCCATCCCCGGATGGGGCCGGAAACGTATCACGTCATCGGCGGGATTATCCGTACTGCCTAGGGGGAGCCGCTCCGGGACCCTGCGCTCAATTGCCTGACAGAACTGATAGAAATTGAGCGTCGAAATATCGGCTTTCAGCATGGACATTAGCCGGGAATGTACTGACTGTGTTTCTCTTGCCATAACAAACGTTCCCCTGTGGGTTGTAAGATCAGCGTCAGCTGGTTAAACAGATGGATATCGGTGTACAAGGCAAAAAAGCGACTGAGCATCTCCCCGAACAGACAGATATCCCCGGCCCCTGAAAAGCCGTTGCTGTCCAGCGTGACTTCAATGTGTACTCCCCGTTGCAGGCACCCCTGCTCAAACCGCTCGATAAGCGTATGTTTCACCGCCACAATGGCTGCCAGACGGCGTGCGTTCATGTCATCATCGGTCCAGTCGTACAGCGCTAGCGTCCCGCGCAACACTTCCGGGTTATCCATCAAACTGAGGAAATTGGAGCCGAGATGACTGAGTACCCGCCAGTGAAAGCGATCCCGGTTTGGCGGATAACACGGCAATGTCGGTTCACACAGATTACGCACGGTCAGTCCTGCCAACGGGGGAGAAACCGCCGTATCCAGCAGCGTCTCCTGCAATGCCCGGCGGGGCAGTTGCCCATTGGTGCCGGTCATCGTGAGTGACAGATTTTCTTCTTCGCGCGATCCCGCATTATTATCAACCGCCTCCCCGCCCAGAATCAGCCAGGTGTCGTACAAGCCTGACGGCCCCCGTTTCACCCGGGTATGGTAGTAACGCTCCGGCGCGTCATGGCGCAACATACCGCCTTTGTGGCGGAAACTACTGAAGGGCACATACGCATGGTGCTCACTGCGTTTCGAGGAGACCACCGCATCCACCGAATAAATCTCGGTATGTCCGTCCTGAAGGCGCATCGGGTGCAGCAAATACTCCGTTTTCAACGGTGACAGCGGCAACGGATCGGATTCCAGCGGAAACAGATTGATCACCGGGGCGCAATGCAAACGGATATGCTCCGCAGAAAACGGCCACTCACTAGGCCAGTTTTCACGCAGCACTATATCCAGCTCAAACCACGGCGTTCTGTCGGGAATCGTCAGCTTTTCCAGCCCGCAAAGCGTGACAAACATGAATTTCTCGCGGAAGGTAAAATACTCCAGCAGCAGCTGATAACCACTGAACGCACTGTCCCCTTTCGGCCACAGCCTTTCCTCATCGCCAAATCCCCATGGCGAGAATCCCCCGTCAAACGGCTGGCGGTCAGGCTGGCCGGGCAGGCGCAAATAAAGCTGTTGCGTCTGAAGGGTCAATGCCCGATGTAACGCACAGGCCAGCGGACTGTCCGCACTCAGATACAGTGGCAAACGGCGCAAATCAATCTGGCGCCAGTCCACCAAAGTTCCACACGTAAAATGTAAGCGAATGACAGCACGGCCATCCGGTTCAGCCTTAAGGCCGGCGTCAGTCAGCGCCATTGGCAGCAACTGAACCGCCTGGGTGGTGGTATAGCGACATCGGGTCCGTTGTGGGCCGATCGGTTGCGAAAGCACCTCAAAGCCCTTTTTCACCTGCACCGGATTTTTCAGCTGTTGCAACTGTGCCCAATCCGCGCCCAGTTCGACAATGGACAGTGAAGGGATAGTGCGCAGATAATGCGGCCACAGCAAACTGACCAGCCCTTCCGTCAACTCCGGCAAGTCATCATCCAGCTTCTCGCGCAGGCGGCCCATCAGAAAGGCAAAGCCTTCAAACAGACGCTCCACATAGGGGTCGCGTGTGCCGACTCTGTCCAGATTGAGCATGGCCGCCCGGTCAGGATAGGCTTTTGCAAACTCTTTGCCCGCTTCGCGCAGGTAGCGCATTTCTGCCTCGTAGTAGCGCAGGATTAAATCATCCATTGGATTGTCCTCAAATAAATAGTTCAGAATAAATACCGTGACGAGGGTAAAACAGGTCGAACGGGGATAAGATTGCCCGGCGGTGTTCCAAATCAGCTACACAACACCGCCGCCCTGATGGGATCAATTGCTACCAATTCAGCCAGCAATGTCTCTCTGCGTTGTGCCGTGTTCGCCTTATCGTGTTCACTGCGTTGCGCTTTCATTCGCAATAACTTAAGCAGACACGCTTTAACTTCAAACATCAGTTCCGGCTCCCATTCGTCAAGACTGAATGGCCCATTGGCATTCAATTCCGCCAACAAATGCAGGGCCATGTCAGGCTTGCCGCATTGTTCAGTCACCCGTGCCATCAGCAAGCGCTGTAACCAACGGTGGCGAACCCCCTTTATTCCCGGCAGCTGCCCCAGCCAACGCAGCGCAGCCTCCATGCCTTCACTGTCCGCCAGTTGTAATGCCTCCGGCTCAAGGGATAAAATGTCATCATCCGGCCGGGATGGCATCGGCCTGTGCTCAAACTGCCAATCTGCCTGATTGGCGTGAACTTGTTGGGTTATCCAGCCGGCGGTCACTTCATCGGCAAAGGGCGTGCCGTCGTTATAAGCCATATTTTCCAGCCCCGGCAGCCGCTCAAGCAGGCTGCTCAAGTCCTGTTTAATCATGTCGGCCCACCCGTCATAAGGGCATCCCAATGGCTTTAACGCCTGACAAAGGTACCACTGTAAATCCAGCCAGAAATGATTGACGCCTTCCGTAAATATCTGATCAGCCTGTTCTAACAGCTCACGCCAATGCTGTTGCCGATAGAGCCGTTTTAGCTGAACGCGGTATTCCGTGCGGGGCGGGGCTAGCCGGGTCAACCCGGTGACATCCTGTGGGGGCAACTGATGCACGGTATCCCAGCGGATACTGCGCATCAACCGGGCTGATGCGAGCCAGCCCTGGGGTTGATCGCGCAGATAACGCGCCAGTTCCCGGGCCTGATCCAACAGATCGCGCCCGGATTGTATCGGGCGCCATGCGGTCGGCGGGAGGGATACCGCAGAGGGCGGCATTGGCGCCGCCGTTTGGGGGACGACCGCCTCCACGCCGCCCGATTGCGCCAACCGATTTTCCAGTGTTCCCGCCAATCCGATAAGCGCTGGACGGGTGTCTTCATTCCAGGCGGCAAAGACCTGTTCCAGTAACGCCAATGCAGCCAGAATGCGCTCAAAGTCAGACCGATCCACCTCGGGATAACGTGACAGACTGTCCTGAATTTTAACGCCGGTCAGCCACTCGAACGCCGCTTTACGACTGTCCACCCGGCAGGGCAGCAACGCCTCACCAAAACGTTCGGCTAATGCGGCTAACAACGCCAGCCCGTCTGCCAGGCCACGTTCGCCATCCTGATGCAGACGCGCCCACACATAATAGGCGGCTACACGCACATCTTTACATTGGGTGGTCAGCAGCTTTTCCGCCAGTTCGCAGATCAGGGCCGTATCAATGCCACTGAGTTTATTGACCTCTTCGCGCATACGCTGAAAATCGTCGTTATAGACCGGATCATCACCAACAGGCGTCCCGGCACTGATGGGCAGCAGCCAATTTTCCCACCGTGCGGTGTTTTTCCGTGCTTCGGCCAGCGCATCCCGTCCGGAAAAGCAGCTTGCCAGGAGTTGTTGCAACATTATTCTGCCTCCCCATCATAGTCATCGACCGGTGAGATGACCGGGTCATCCCCCGGTGTCGTGTCAAAAATCGCTTTCGGCAACGTAAATCCCCGCAGTTTCAATAACGCCAGCGGCCCGCTGCCCATTTCCGTGCGTAATATCCAGGTTATCGGTAAACCATCCGGCATCATCCATGTCAGCCGATAGCGGCTTTCATCCAGCTTTTCCGCCTTCGCCTGTTCCAGCCAGCGAATGAGCCCCCAGGTTCCCGAGTAATCACCAAACAACCGCGCCCCGGCATTGACACTGGTCCAGGTCAGCATCACCCCCGGTTTATAGGTCTCTCCCGGCCAGCGAAAACGCTGCCAGCTTTCCATCTGGTTGAAGTAACGCAGTGTCTGCCCGTCTATCGTCAGGTCGGTTTCCACCACATCCCGCGCTGCTCGCGCACGCAGTTCAAACCGCAGCCCCTGACTGCCGTCTGCAAACAGCACATCCGATAACTGACTGAGCTGATTGACCGCGTTCAGGAAACGCGGGTTAAAACGCAGC